>JAUSIF010000136.1 GCA_030648135.1 Xanthobacteraceae bacterium | reverse complement strand
GGCGACGGGCACACGATCCTCGCCGTCCTCCGCGGCTCGCAGAGCCGGGTGCTCGTGCAGAGCGACCAGATCTCGCCGTGGATCAAGCAGGCGATCGTCGCGACCGAGGACCGGCGCTTCTACGAGCATCTCGGCATCGATTTCCCCGGCACCTTGCGCGCGCTCGGCGCCAATCTGCGCGCCCAGGGCGTGGTGCAGGGCGGCTCGTCGATCACCCAACAGCTCGCGAAAAACCTCTTCCTCAACAACGAGCGCACGCTGGAGCGCAAGGTGAAGGAGGCGTTTCTCGCCACCTGGCTGGAGACCCGGCTCACCAAGAAGGAAATTCTCAAGCTCTATCTCGACCGCGCCTATCTGGGCGGCGGCGCCTTCGGGGTCGACGCGGCGGCGCAGTATTATTTCAACAAGTCGGTGCGCGAGGTGAACCTCGCCGAGAGCGCGATGCTGGCCGGCCTGTTCAAGGCGCCGGCGCGCTTCGCCCCGCACATCAATCTGTCGGCCGCGCGCGCGCGCGCCTCCATCGTGCTCGATAACCTGGTCGAGGCCGGGTTCATGACCGAGGGCCAGGTGTTCGGCGCCCGCCGCAATCCGGCCAAGTCGGTCGACCGGCGCGACGAGGATACGCCGAATTATTATCTCGACTGGGCCTTCCGCGACCTGCAGAAGACCGTCGACAAGCAGCTCGTGGGCAAGATCGGCGATCGCGTGCTGGTGGTGCGCACCGGGTTCGATCCCGATGTCCAGCGCGCCGCCGACGCGGCGGTGGAATCCTCGCTCCGCCAATACGGCAAGGATTACGGCGCCAGCCAGGCGGCCATGGTGATCATGGAGCCCAACGGCCTGGTGCGCGCCATGGTCGGCGGGCGCGATTACGGCGAGAGCCAGTTCAACCGCGCCACCGACGCCCAGCGCCAGCCCGGCTCCTCGTTCAAGCCCTATGTCTACATTACCGCGCTGATGCAGGGCTGGAAAACCACCTCGATCATCAACGACGCCCCGCTTTGCATCGGCAACTGGTGCCCGAAAAATTACGCCGGCGGCTATGCCGGCCCCGTCACAATGCTGCAGGCGGTTACGCGCTCGATTAATATTCCGGCGGTGCGGGTGGCCGAGGCGGTCGGGCGCGACAAGATCATCGCCACTATGCGCAAGATGGGGGTCACCAGCGAGATCGTGAACAGCCGTCCGCTGCCGCTCGGCGCCGCCGACCTCACGGTGCTGGAGCACACGCGCGCCTACGCCCATTTCGCCAGCGGCGGCAAGTCGGTCGATTCCCACGCGGCGATTGAAATCCGCACACCGCTTGGCGAAGTCGTATGGCGGTACGACCGCGACGGACCGAAGCCCACCCAGGTGCTGCCGCCTCAGGCCGTCGCGGACATGAACACAATGCTGCGCAACGCGGTCGAGAACGGCACCGGCCGCCGCGCTTTGATCGACGGCTTTTTGGTTTCCGGCAAGACTGGAACCACAAATGCTTACCGCGACGCCTGGTTCATGGGTTTCACCGGCAACTACGTCTGCGGGATCTGGATCGGCAACGACGATTACAGCCCGACCCGGCGTATGACGGGCGGCTCGTTGCCCGCCCTGACCTGGCAGAAGGTCATGGCTTATGCCCATCAAGGCCTCGAGCCGCTCCCAGTCCCTGGGCTGAAGAACATCCCTACGCCGCGGCCGGAGACGCAGCGTGTTGCCTCTAGTCCGGAATCCCCGGTGGGGCAGCGCCCGGCCACGCTCTCCCAGCGCACCGCCGAGCGTCTCTTGCGGCTCGAGCGGCTTCTCCGTGAGGCACCCCCGCCGGCGCCGATCGCCGCGCAGCCCGGGCGCGCCGCTCTAGCCTCGCCGGCCGAGACGGAAGCGCATATCGTCACCCCTATTCGAGGCAATTGACGCGGGACTTTCGCCGCACCAAGCATGGACGCCAAATCCACGTGATCGGATCGCGAAGTACTCGGATTCTGTGACCCCGTGCGCGTCATCCTCATTCTCATCGCCTTAGCGGTCGGAACCTTGACCGGTCTTGGCCTCACTTGGTTTGCGTCTGCGCGCGGAAATGGTTTCGGCGCCGTGCAGATCGGAGCCTGGACGGCTTGGCCAAAGAGCGGCACGGCGGAATCCGATCCCTATGCGCGCGCGGCTTTTGCCCGCTCAGGCGAGCTTCCGCTCGAACTCGCCGACGGTATCGCCTTCGAAGCCACAAGCGACGACGGCGGCTCCAGACTCGATGGGCGCTGCGATACGCGCATCGCCGGCCGTCTTCCACTGGCACGTTTCTGGACCATTACCATCTATGACTCGCGCGGGCGGCTGATCGACAACGCCGCCGAACGCTATGGCTTCAACAGTTCCGAGGTGGTTTGGAACATCGACGGTACGGTCGAGATCGTGCTCGCTCCGCGCGCGCGCGGCGGCAATTGGCTACCCACCGGTGGACGTGATCGCATCGGCGTCGTGCTGCGACTCTACGACTCCCCTGTCGGTCTTGGAACCCGTTCGGGTGAGTCCGTGGAGATGCCCATGATCACGCAGGTGCATTGTCCATGAAAAATTACGCGCTCCCGGTTGCGGTGGGTCTAGTGCTCGGCGGACTGGTGCATCTCACCACCACGCTCGCGATGCCGCGTCTCGCTCTCGCGGACGCCTTCACGCGACTTGAACGACTAGGACCCGCGAATACGGTGGTTCTCGTACCAAACCCCACGCCGTTCGCGGCGACTCTGCCGCGCATGGATCCGGCCTTCGCGACTGCGGTGTGTCGTTATGATCTCTCCAATGGCGCGGTCAGAGTGCGCGTGCCGATAACACCCGATTACACTTCAGTGTCATTCTATGCACGGCATGGCCTTGCCTATTACGCGATCAACGATCGCGCCGCCGGTCGCAGAGCCATCGATCTCCAGCTGATGACACCGTCTCAGCGCGCAGCGCTGCCTGAGGACGAGGAAATCACGGCTGCCGATCGCCTCATCGTCGAATCGCCAAGTATGGAAGGAATCGTGTTCATCCGCGCCTTCGTTCGTGAGCGCGGTGTAATGGATACGGTTCGGGCACGCCTTGCCGAGTCAATCTGCTCGCCGGTGTCTTGAAACTCATTTGTTAACTTTGCCGCCGACCGCCGCAGTCTGTGTTACGACTGGAACACGAGCGAGCCGGTCCTCGAATGCGCGCAGAGCGCGCTCGGCTCCTACCGCCGCCGGGGCAGGAGTCGCAATCACAAGGCGTTCCAGCGCCTGGCGGTATCCGACAAATCGTTCTCCGAACCGCCGATAGACCCAGCCGATTAGCATGCGATTTTCAACGACCCGCGCCATAGCCATCTCGCGCTCGTCGGAGGTCAAACGCGAAACGTGCGAAAGACTCTTTTCCCGGATGGTGTCCATTTCGACGACCCGGCGCGCATTCGCGAAGAAGGGATCGGCCCGCAAGGTATCGGCGCGTATATCTTCGATAATCCGCGCGTAGCGTGCCGTGCTCGAGCGGTAGGGGGTATCGAGCAGCGCGTCGGAATAGCCAGTCGAGTCGAAAGGTAATACGTCATTGGCGAAAATGCGCGTGCGGCGCATTTCGGCGAGTCCCCGATCCCATTCCGAACGATCGTAGGGTGGCATCAGGATCGCATAGGCGAGGTCGCGTAACTGGCGCTCGTCGTCGGTGAGCGGAGCGCGCGAGACCGGTTCGCCGCGACCCGCGGCGGTGAAATTGCCGATATAAGGCAGGACTTCGTCGTGAAAGAAGGAGGGTTGCGGTCGACCCAAGTCGCCAGCGGGTGCCGCGCAACCGGCCGCGAGCAAAGGCAATAGCGTGAAGAGGATCTTCGACGGGCCGGCATGCATGCGGGATGCTCGATGGACTTATTCGAATCGCCAGGCTTCAGGTACGGGGCGAGCGTCGCCGGCGGCGGCCATTGGTGCCATTTCCGGCGCCCGAGGAAGCATCATCGATTCCGGGCTCGGCGGGGCCGTCGTCCGGAAGTGCCTCGCGCTCGATCCGCACCACCGGCAAAATGAGGATATCCGCTGGTTCAGGTCGAAAGGCGGGATAAAGCGCACCGCGCACGCGCTCGGCGGGAAATCTGTAGACCGTCCCCATGTCGCCCTCCTCCGGGCTCGCGTTCTGTCGTGACCGACAGGTTGCCTCGGTCCTCCCCCCAGTTAGGTTCCGTCATGGTTAATAGTCTACTAACGCAAAAAGGCAGACTCGCGGTCCAATTGCAGTCGCGTTAAGTCCATGTCCGCGTCCCGCCATTCGAATATTCGGGGATTGATCGAGTTGGCGTGTCGCGACGTGGTCGACGCACACAACCGCGATCGCCTCCCGCGTCGATCTTCCCAAAGGCATCGCCGTGCGTCTTTCCAAAATGACCCGCACAACCGCCGAGAAAGCGTTTTTGATCTTCAATGAAATCCGCCGCGGCTGCCGTATAAAACGGACACATCCTACCGAGCCCGCTCGCGCGGTCGTGAACAAGCTCTAAATCAACTGGCTATGATGTCGAGGAAGTGCCGGCCGGTGCGATCCTCGACCTCGATGAGCCAGATATCAGAATCGAAATTTAGTTCGCGCGCGATGCGCGATTCCACATCCGCCTCCGGAACAAAACCTTTAGCCAAGCAAGAGACGAAACGGCGTTCGCTCGGATGTGCTTCCGCGAAAACCGCTTGTGGTGCAGGGCCGAATAGCGCGGCGCTGCCTTCGAGCCGCGAAACCTTCACGAAGATCGCACCTGCCTCCTCGGCGCCGCGACGGCGTACTACCGCAAAGGCTCCTTCGAGGTGACACTGGCGGACATAGGCCGCAACCCAGATCGCGCTCTTGAGACGCAAGACCGGTGGCCCCTGCTATCGGCCTATTCGAGCGGCGCGCCGGTGACGGCGGCGAGCTCACGTATCAGCCGGTCAGTGATTTCGCCGCTGACAGGCAGATTGCGATCGTGCTCGAACCGTTCGATCGAAGCGCGGGTGGCTATGTCAGAGATCCCGTTGAGCCGCACCGGACCGTAGCCAAGCCGCGCGAGAACTCGCTGGACGGTCAGAACTCGGGACGACCCGGGCGACTCGCCGGACGGACGAAGCGAACCCGTGATTTCCGATTTCGCGCGGGCCTTTCGAATTTGGCCGAGCAACGCATCGCTCGGCTCGCCGATGATCCGCAGTCCCTGCGCCTGTTCGAAATCACGGATCGCCTGGTCGGTACGCGGGCCGAGCAGACCATCGACCGCCCCGTCGTAGTAACCGCGCTGCGCAAGCTCCCGCTGGATATCGAGCACGAGGTCGGTGCGGGAACGGCCTGCAGTGATTTCCGGGCGCTGCGGCGGCACCGGCGCTGCGACCGGCGCCGGCGCTGCCGGTACGGTGCGCTTGGAGATCGTACCCGGTTGGCTCGTTTCGGGCGCGAGTTGCGTTGGTTTCGGATGGGGCGATCGTTGGAGCGCGAGCGCGTTCACCAGCACGGCCACCACTGCTGCTACGGCGAAGGCTGCGGCGATCGCATCAGTCGGCCGGCGTGGAACGATACGTCCCAACAGGCGATCGAAACGTGACCGTTCAATCCGGCGCGGAGCCCAGAAATCGCCGACAAGGTTGCGTGGGATGGCGGGGGTTC
>JAUSIF010000132.1 GCA_030648135.1 Xanthobacteraceae bacterium | reverse complement strand
CCCTCCCACGGCACCGACAGCAGCTTGACTTCGACCGGGATCGGCTCGCCGCCGCGCCCGCTGAGCGCGAGCGGGCGGCCGCTGTCGCTGGCCTCGTCGAAACCGATGTCCGGCGTGCCGGCGAACAGGCGATTGAGCCCGCCGGCGCTGGAGAATTCCTGGGCATTGGCAAGGCCGATCCAGTCGAGCAGCGTGCGGTTGGCATAGAGAATTTCTTCACCGCGATGGACGACGACGCCGATCGGCAGGCGATCGAGCACGGCGCGCTCACCGTTCTCGAGGTAGCGCAGGGAACTGGAGATCGCGCCCGGCTTCGGCGCCGCCTCCGCCGACGGCGAAGGCGCGGCCGTGTCGGAAGGCGCCCCGCTCGCGGTCTTGTGGACGTCCACCCGCTTCAGTCGCAAGCCGATCACGCGTGCGATCTCGCGGAAGGCAGTGCGCTCGACGGACGTGAGCGCCGGCCGAGGCTGCTCGCCGGCCGCGGGCGTCGAGCGCAGCCGCACCACGTTTTGCGGAATTTCTTCGAGCGCAGGCGGCGGGGATACCGTGAGACGCTCGTCCGCTTGCGCGGGGGTGTGTGGTTTCTCGGAACGGGGAGCCGGTGCCGCGCGGGTCTTGGCCGGAGCCGGCCGCTCGACCGGCTCGCGGAAGACGCCGAAGCCGCGATAGCCGAGGAAACGCCGCTCACGGTCGAACACCGGCAGTGCTGCGAGATCGACCGGCCGCACGAGTTCGCTGGCGTCGATGGGCCACAGCACCGTCACCCCGGACCAGGTGTCGCGCCCTGCGATGGCGGCGGCGACCGCTTCAGCATTGACGATGCCGAGGCGCGTGCCGGCGCCCTCCCAGTCGAGGCCGGCGATCGCGGCCGATTCATTCCCGACCACGGTGGCAAGCTCGGGCGAGACGCTGGTGAAGCGTCCTTCCGCGTCGGTCTGCCAGACGAAACGCGTAGGCAGGCGCGAGGTCTGCGCGGGCGGAATGGGCGCGGGAGTCTCCACCGGCGCCGCCGCCGGCGTGGACTCTACCGGTTCGACCGGCTCGACCGGCGCGGCGACTTCCGGGGCTGCTACGGATCGAGCGGCCATCCCGGAAGCAGCGGGTTCAGTCGCTTCCGCCTTCGCCGGTCCGGCGAACACGGCGAGGACGGCCGGAGCGATTCCGGTTTCGATGCGCCGGAGCAGGATGCGCAACATGCCGAATGAAAGCTCGGCCTTACCTTCACTGCGGGCGGTCGCGAGCGCGCCGGACGCGGCGGAAACGATCTCGGTTAGCGAGCGCGCCGGGCCCAAGAGCGCGGTGGCCGCCGGATTGGCATGAATCCTTCCGCCCGCGCCGTCGAACAAGGCGAGCGCTTCGCTCTCTCCGTCGAACAGCGCCGCCGCGGCGTCGGAAAGCTCGGGAGCTTTTGCTTCTCCGGCCTCGCCCGCGAATAGGATCGCACTGTCGCCATTCACCAGCGCAATCCGCGAACAGGCGAAGACGAGGGACTGCGTCCCCGCGGGCGGGAGCTGCAGCCGCTCGCGCCGGGCCGGGCCGCCGGGCGGAAGGCTCGCCATCAGCCTGCGCGCCGCTTCCGGAATGGGTCCGAGCTCCGCGGGGCCGCTTGCGATCGCGTCGCGGAGCGTGCGGGCACCGAGGAGCGAGAGCGCGGCAAGGTTCGCGAAGCAGAGCTTACCGTCGGCATCGATCACCAGCGCGGGTGCGGGCGCGGCGAGGAGGGCCGCGATCCGTGCGTCGGTGAGGAGCTGGGCAAGCGGAGGCAGCGGATGCATGGACAGCCCATCATGCCGCGGGCCAGCGCGGCGCGCCGGGAACCCGAGGATTTACGAATTCTTCATAATTCGGGCAGGGCGGAAAAGCTACGCTTTGCCGCATGGGCGGCGGTTGGATCGGGGCGGACGGTTAATGCCGGGCGGGCGGCTAGAGCCCGGCTCGCTTGCCGCCAAGGCTTGCGGAAGCAATGGGTTAGAGACGATCGCCGGCCATTTATTTATCCGACCGGCGCTAGCGCGCGATCAGCAAAAAGCCTGCCCCGGACTTGATCCGGGGTGGGTACCGGTTTTGCGGCGCAATCAAGCTTGCGCAGATTGCGTAAACTTATCTGCGGCTCGCGCGCTAACTCATTAATCTGGCGCATGATCTTATCGGCGAACCGGTTCCCACTTCGCCGGATCATGCGCTAGGCTAGGCGGCAAAGCTCACCCCGTTAGGGAGTGCCATGGCGATGAAATCCACAGGTTTCGAGATACCCCCCGAAATGAAAGCCTTCGCGGAACAGAGCATCGAGGCGGCGCGCAAGGCCTTCGATAGCTATCTGGTCGCCGCCAATAAGGCGTTCGGCGCCGTCGGGAGCTCGAGCGCGGCGACCCAAGCGGGCGCGAGCGACCTCGGGCGCAAGGCCATGGGCTTCGCCCAGGAGAACGTGGCCGCGAATTTCGCCTTCATCGACCAGCTGATGCGCGCCAAGGACGCCGGCGAGGTGATGCGGCTGCAGGCCGAGTTCACCAAGGCGCAGATGCAGAAGCTCGGCGAACAGACCAAGGTGCTCGGCGAGGTCGCGGCCAAGACGGCGGGAGCGGCATCGAAACCGCGCGCCTGAACGGTCGGCCGGAACCTCATGGTCTATATGGCTTTTATTGTGCATCGCAGTAAATATATTGCAATGCACAAATAAGTTTGCTATAGGGGACTGAGACACTGGAAGCGAATGAATGCGGCGGCCGGCCGGGTCTCACGGCAACCGCCGCGACTGGGAGAATCCCATGATCGACATCGAGGTCCCGAGAAAGACCACCAAATCCGCTTCGGCGCCGAAATTCGACATGCCGAAGTTCGACCCCTCCAAGTTCGAAATGCCCGAAATGCTCCGCGAAATGGCGGAAAAGGGTGCGCAGCAGGCGAAAGATACCTATGCGCGCTTCAAGACCGCCGCCGAGGAGGCCACCGACCTCATCGAGGATGCCTATTTACACACGAGCAAGGGCGCGACCGAGTTCAATCTGAAGGCGCTCGAGGCGCTGCGCGTCAATGTGAACTCCGGCTTCGACTATGCCCGCGAGTTGCTGGCCACCAAGTCGCTGTCCGAGGCG
>JAUSIF010000120.1 GCA_030648135.1 Xanthobacteraceae bacterium | reverse complement strand
CCGGCGGCGAAGGACTCGGGCGCGGCGGTGCTGATCAATCTGCCGTTCGGCCGCGGCGGGCTGTTTCGGCTGGTGCGCGGGAAACCGCTGCCCGATTGGGCGGTGGAATTCGACGCCGCCACTTGGGGGCAGTTTTTCTTGAAATATCTGCTCGCGCACGAGGCCGTGACCGTGGTCATTCCCGGCACCGCCAAGGCCGAGCACATGCGCGACAATCTCGCCGCCGGGCGCGGGAAATTGCCCGACCAGGCCATGCGCGCGCGCATGGTGAAATTCATCGAGTCGCTTTGATAGCAGCGGCTCCTCAAGCGCGCTTCTTCTTACTTTTCTCGCGCATGAAGGAGCGCAGCACCGCATTGATGCGCCGCTGATAGCCGGCGCCGCCGCGCTTGAAATAATCGAGCACGTCCTCGTCGACCCGGATCGAGATCGCCTTTTTCTTCGGTGGGATAACAAGGACCGCTTCGGACCAGTCCATTTCATTGAAATCCGCCCACACGGGGTCTTTGGCCATCCCGGCTTCGATCTCCGCGTCGGTAAGATTGTGAAATTTCTTCCAATCAGTCTTGCCCCGCCTCGGATCGTCGCGGGAGACGACTGTGATATTTCTTTCTTTCATCACGCCTCGCTCTGCGCGCTGAGATGAGCCGGCAGTTATCGCCGCGGAACGTGCAGACGACGACCGCTTCCTCGTCATTGACGAAGCCGAAGACCATGTAGCGGACTTCGCCTTCACGGTCGGATCGACGGACGATCGTCGGGCCATCAACTATCTCGCGCGCATTTTCAAAGTCGATGTTGTGATCACGCAAATTCGCCTTACGTTTGTCCTCGTGCCATTCGAACTCGCGAATGCGTACAAACGGTTCTTCCGGGGTTTCGTCGGTCATGGTTTCGGGTTCCCAAAAAAGTCATTGGGATCTCCACCACGGCCCGATGTGCTCGGACGATAGCCGGGAATGCGTTGCGTCGAGCGGCCGAGCCCGCTACGCGTATTGCGCCTATTTGTATATACGAACGTATTTCGTAATTGTCAACTTTGCTACGTTGACGACACCCCTTGTGGATAACCGGGAGAAACCCGCGCGCGCCGGCCCTCGGAACCGCCCCCTCACTATAGAGTTGCTGACAGTAGGACTGGCGCGCGTCCCGAATCGCCGCCTAGATCATCCCATGCGCTTCCCGCCGAGCTTCCTCGAAGAGATCCGCGCCCGCCTGCCCATTTCCGAGGTGGTCGGCCGGCGCGTGACCTGGGACCGGCGCAAGTCGAACCCGACCAAGGGCGATTTCTGGGCCTGCTGCCCGTTCCATCAGGAAAAGACCCCGTCGTTCCACGTCGACGACCGCAAGGGCTTCTATCACTGCTTCGGCTGCCAGAAGTCCGGCGACGCGATCGGCTTCGTGCGCGAGACCGAGGGACTCACCTTCCCCGAGGCGGTGGAGCGGCTCGCCTCCCTCGCCGGGCTGCCGCTACCTCAAGTTTCACCGGAGGATGAGAAGCGCGAGGCGCGCCGCAAGACCCTCTACGAAGTGGTCGAGCTCGCCGCCAAGTTTTTCGAGGAGAGCCTGCAGTCCCGCACTGGGGCCCGCGCCCGCGGCTATCTCGCCGACCGCGGCATCGCGCCAGCGGTCAGCGCGCGTTTCCGGCTCGGCTATGCCCCGGCCGAGCGCTTCGCGCTCAAGGAATATCTGGGCGCCAAGCAGGTTCCGGTCGAGGACATGGTGGAGGCGGGATTGCTGGTGAGCGGCGATGACATTCCCCTCCCGTTCGACCGCTTTCGCGAGCGGGTGATGTTTCCCATCACCGATTTCAAGGGCCGCGTGGTCGGCTTCGGCGGCCGCGCGCTCGCCGAGGACGCGCCGGCGAAATATATGAACTCGCCGGAGACGCCGCTCTTCCACAAGGGCTGGCTGCTTTATAACGGCGGCCCGGCCCGCACCGCCGCGCAAAAGGGCGGGCCGCTGGTGGTGGTCGAGGGCTATATGGATGCGATCGCCATGGTCGCGGCCGGCTTCGCGGCCACGGTGGCGCCGCTCGGCACCGCCCTCACCGAGGAGCAGCTCGGACTGATTTGGCGGATCGCACAGGAGCCGATCCTCTGTTTCGACGGCGATGCGGCCGGCGAGCGCGCCGCCTTCCGCGCCGTCGATCTCGCGCTGCCCCAACTCGCGCCCGGCAAAAGCCTGCGCTTCGCGATCCTGCCCGAGGGCCAGGACCCCGACGATCTGATCCGCTCCGGCGGCGCCGAGGCCATGAACGAGGTGCTCGCGGCCGCGCGCCCGCTCGCCGAGATGCTGTGGCGGCGCGAGACCGCCGACGCGCGGCTCGATACGCCGGAGCGGCGCGCCGCGATCGAGTCGAAGCTCGGCGAAATCCTGCGCGCCATCGGCGACGAGACCGTGCGCCGCCATTATCGCGACGAACTGCAGACGCGGCTCGCGCGGCTGTTCGCCCCGGCCGCGGCGGAAGGCCGCCGGCCGTTCGCCGAGACGCGCGGGCGCGCCCGGTCTTTGCCGACCCCGCGCGCGGCGCTCGGCGCCCGCAGCAGCCGTCTCGCTCATAGCCCGGTGGTGCTGCGCTCGGCGCTGCCCTCGCGCGACGCGCTGATTCTGCTCGCGGTGATGAATCATCCCTGGCTGTTGGCCGACCATGCCGAGGAACTGGCCGAACTGGAGCTTGCGCACCGGGATGCCGATTCCCTGCGCCGGGCGCTGCTCGATGCCGCCGCCGCCGGTTCCGCCGGCGACAGCGAGACCCTCGCCCATCGGTTAGAGCAGGCCGGATGCGGGCCGGCGCTCGCAAGCATCAAACGTGCCATCACCCATGCGTCCGACTGGGGGGTGCGTGCGGACGCCGCGGCCGAGGACGTGCTGACCCTGTGGCACCAGATCGTGAGCTTGCATCGCAAGAAGCGCACGCTATCTAAGGAGTTGAAGGAAGCCGAACACGCCCTTGGCAGCGAGCCGACGGAGGCCAATTTCGCCTGGCTCAAGGACGTGCAGCAGCGTGTCGCCGTCCTCGACGGCACCGAGGCCCTGATCGAGGGATTCGGCGCGCCCTCGGGCCGGCCGGCGCGGTCCATGTAGTGTTAGGGCGAATCGGACACTGATTCGGCGAGGGGCGAAGACAGCGCGCTTGCGCAAAAAACAGGATTACCGGTGAGTTCAAAAAATCAGAAAGCCCAAGCGGGTGCAGCCAAAAAGGCGGGCGCCGCCAAGAAGGCCGGCGGGGCGAAGAGCGCCGCCAAAGCGGCGAAGCCGAATAACCAGAAGACGGCCGGCGCTGGCAATAAGACCCGCGACGCGGGCATCGGCGTGGGCTTCGTGTCCGGGCTGTTTCGCGCGTTGGTCGGCGGCGGCAAGGAAACGAAGCCGGCGGCCAAGAAAGCGCCCACGGCCAAACCTGCGCCTAACAAGCCCGCACCCGTGAAAGCCGCGGCCGCCGTCAAACCGGCGGCCAAACCTGCGGCGCCCGCCAAGACGATCGCGCCGGCGAAAGCAGTGGGCAAGCCGGTGGCGCCTGCGACCAAGTCGGCGCCCGCCGCCAAGCCGGCTGCGGCCATCAAGCCGGCGCCGGCCAAGGGCCTCGACGCCAAGGACCCGCGCCGCACCGCCGCGGGCGTGGAGAACATCCGCCGCGTCGCCGCCATCGCCGCCGCCGCCGCCAAGCAGCATGCCCCCGGCCGGCCGCCGCAGCCCGAGCAGATCGCCGAGAAGGAGGGCGAGGGCGAATCCAGCCCGCTGCTCGACCTCACCGACGCCGCCGTCAAGAAGATGATCAAGCTCGCCAAGAAGCGCGGCTATGTCACCTACGATCAATTGAACGGCGTGATGCCTTCCGAGGAGGTCACCTCCGAGCAGATCGAAGACGTGCTCGCGATGATGAACGACATGGGCATCAACGTGGTCGAGGCCGAGGAGGCGGAGGCCGAGGAGGAGGCGCGCGGGGAGGCCGACGAGGAAGAGGAGTCGGAGGGCGGCGAACTGGTCGAGGTCGCGCCCAAGCCCCTGGCCAAGTCCGAGAAATCGCTGCCGTCGGAGCGCACCGACGATCCGGTGCGCATGTATCTGCGCGAGATGGGCTCGGTGGAATTGCTCTCGCGCGAAGGCGAGATCGCCATCGCCAAGCGCATCGAGGCCGGCCGCGAGGCGATGATCGCCGGCCTGTGCGAGAGCCCCCTCACCTTCCAGGCCATCATCGTCTGGCGCGACGAGCTGAACTTGGCCAAGGCGCTGTTGCGCGACATCATCGATCTGGAAGCGACCTATGCCGGGCCCGACGCCAAGCCGGCGGTGCCCCCGGTCGAGACCCCGCAGGAGGCCGCCGCCGCCGACGACGGCATGATGCCGCCGCCGGAAAAACCCGATCTGCAGCCGGTCCAGCCCGGCCAGCCCGGCCAGCCCGGTCAGCCCGGTCAGCCCGGCAATCCCGGCCAGCCCGGACGGCCGGAGGAAAGCGACGAGGACGAGGACGACATGGAGAACGCGCTCTCGCTCGCCGCCATGGAAGCCGAATTGAAGCCGAAGGTGGTGGAGACCTTCGACCGCGTCGCCGACGCCTATAAGCGGCTGCGCAAGCTGCAGGACCAGAACGTCGAGAACAAGCTGAAGAACTCCTCGCTCTCGCCCAGCCAGGAGCGCCGCTACAAGAAGCTGAAAGAGGAAATCATCGTCGACGTGAAGTCGCT
>JAUSIF010000116.1 GCA_030648135.1 Xanthobacteraceae bacterium | reverse complement strand
TATTCCGCGCGCATCCGCGCGCGCGGGTTTGGCGAGGCGTTCTTCCCGCTGACCGAGCCCTTGATCTCCGGTCCGGCGACGCGGGTGATGTCGCTGCGCGACGGAATGAAAAAAATGTCGAAGTCGGACGCCTCCGACTATTCGCGCATCAATCTCACCGACGGCGCCGACGAGATCGCGCAGAAAATCCGCAAGGCCAAGACCGATCCCGAGCCGCTGCCGACGGAGGAGAAGGGGCTCGAAAAAAGACCCGAAGCCGACAATCTCGTCGGCATTTACGCGGCCCTTGCCGGCAACTCCAAGGCCGACGTGCTCAAGGATTTCGGCAATGCGCAGTTTTCACGTTTCAAGGAGGCGCTGACCGAACTTGCGGTCGCAAAACTCGGTCCGATCGGGTCCGAAATGAAGCGGCTCATGCAGGATCCGGTATATATCGACGGCGTGCTTATCGACGGCGCCGCCCGCGCGAGCGTGCTCGCTGCTGCGACCATGAAATCGGTCAAGGATATCGTCGGATTCGTGCACGGCTGAAGCACGCGCTTGTCCGCGTGCGGTTCAACGTGTCAGCATCACCTACGACCGGGATCACCGAATGAGCCATACGCGCAAGAGCTACGAGCCCGGGCACCAGCGCTCGTTTCTCGTCATCATCGACGAGACGCCGGAGTGCGATCGCGCCGTCTATTTCGCGAGCCGGCGTGCGATGCGCACCGGCGGCCGGCTCGTCATGCTTGCGGTCGTCTCGGTCGGCGACGTCAATCAGCAATGGCTCGGCGTCGGCGATCTCATGCTCGAGGAAGCGCGCGAGGAGGCCGAAGGCCGGCTCGACCAGTATGCCGCCCGTGCCCGCAATCTGGCCGGCATCGAACCTGAACGGGTGCTGCGCCAGGGCACCAAGGCCGAAGAGATTCTGAAACTCATCGACGAGGACGAGGATATCGCAGTGCTCGTGCTGGCCGCCGGGACCGGCGTCGAAGGGCCAGGACCCTTGGTTTCCTCGCTTGCCGGCGTGGGTTCGGGGACTTTTCCGATCCCGATCACCATCGTCCCCGGCCATCTTTCGGACGAGCATCTCGACGCGCTCGCCTGAACGCCCTTCCGCAAGCGGCCTGGAAGCCCTACATTTAACCCGATTTCAGTGTGATCGTGCGCCCTCACTCGGCGCCTCCGATCGGGAGAAGCTAGCATGTTCATTCAGACCGAGACGACGCCCAATCCGGCCACGCTCAAGTTCTTGCCGGGACGCACCGTGCTCAAGCAAGGCACTCTCGACATGCCTAATGCTGGCGCGGCCGCGCGTTCGCCCTTGGCCGAACGCCTGTTCGCCATTCAAGGGGTCGGCGGCGTCTTTTTCGGGCAGGATTTTATCACCGTCACCAAGACCGCCGGCGAATGGACCCATCTCAAGCCCGTCATCCTCGGCGCCATGATGGAGCATTTTCTCTCCGGCGAACCGATCCTGCGCCCCGACGCAGCGGGCGCGGCCGGCACGGATGTGACCGATGAATTCTTCGAAGAGAAGGACGCCGGCACCGTCGCCACCATCAAGGAACTGATTGAGACGCGCGTCCGTCCGGCGGTCGCCAATGACGGCGGCGACATTACCTTCCGCGGCTATCGCGAGGGGATCGTCTATCTCAACATGAAGGGCTCGTGCGCGGGCTGCCCGTCCTCGACCGCGACGCTCAAGAACGGCATCGAGAACTTGTTGCGCCATTTTGTTCCCGACGTGGTCGAGGTACGACCGGTCTGAACCCCCCGGCCGGGTCCGGCGAACGTGTTCTCGGCGGGAATCCACATCGTCTTGCGATCTTCTAGAGCATGATCCCGAAAAGTGGGAACCGGTTTTCCGCCTTCGCGAAGCCCGCTTCGGCGGGCGAAGGAAGGTCGGAAAAGATCATGCTCGATCAAGAAGCTAGACCGCGATCCCGATTCAATCTCAATCGATCGCGGTCTAGCTGACGCCAATTTGCCGGAAGTCATTCCCGGGAGCCTGCTCGGCCCATGCGAGTCCTCGCCATCGACACCGCGCTCGGTGCCTGCTCGGCTGCGCTGTTCGACACGGACACGGGTCGGCCGCTGGCGGTCCAGTCGGTCGAAATGAACCGCGGCCATGCCGAAGCCTTGTTGCCGATGATCGACCGCGTGATGAAGGCCGCCGCCGTCAAGTTCGACGCCATCGACCGGATCGCGACCACCATCGGCCCCGGCAGCTTCACGGGGTTGCGTGTCGGGATCGCCGCTGCCCGCGGCCTTGCCCTCGCCTGCCAAAAACCGGCCGTCGGCGTCACCACCCTTGCCGCCCTCACCGCTCCGCATCTCATCGATAAGGAGGCCGTTCCGGTCGTCGCCGCCATCGATGCGATGCACGGCAATGTCTATCTGCAGATGGTCGGAGCCGGCGGGCGCACCCTGATCGCGCCGCGAGTGGCGACCTTGCGCGAGGCAATCCGCGCGGTCGCCATCGGTCTTGTTCGGATCGTAGGTTCCGGCGCCACGCTCCTTGCCGGCAATTGGCCATCGCAAGATACCCCGGCGCCGCTTCTCGTCGATCCGCGCCCGGCGCCGGATATCACCTGGGTCGCCCGCCTCGGCGCCGCCGCCGACCCGGAACGGGCGAAGCCGCGTCCGCTCTATTTGCGTCCGCCGGATGCCCGGCCACAGGACGCCAATCGCCTGCTGCGGCAATGATCGACCTGATTGCCCGGCTCTTCCGCCGACCGCAGGCGGCGATCGTCGACGCTCGGCCGCGCGATGCCACAGCGATCGCGGCGGTGCATGCGCTCTGTTTCCGGCATGGCTGGAGCGAAACCGAGTTCGAGCGTTTGCTTTCCGATCGTGCCGTCGTTGGTCATGTGGCGCGCGCTTCCGGCGGCGTCGGTGCTGTCGTCGGCTTCGTGCTTTCTCGTCTGGTGGAGGATGAAGCCGAGATCCTGGTGGTTGCGGTCGTCCCCGCCGAGCGTGGCCGCGGGCTTGCCGGGCGGCTCACCGGCCGGCATCTCGGAAGGCTCGCGGCGCTCGGCGTCACCCGCGTCTTTCTCGAAGTCGACGAGGGCAATCAGCCGGCCCTCCGACTCTATGCCCGGGCGGGTTTTCAAGAGGTCGGCAGGCGCGCCGGCTATTATCCACGGCCCGCAGGCAATGTTGCAGCACTTACGTTGCGCCGCGACCTCACCTGAGGGACGCGGTGGACGGGACCGGCGCCCAGCCCTAAAATCGAGGGACTCCGACAGCGCAGGATCGGAAAAGTGACCGCAGAAAAGCCGACCGCAATCGAAGAGGCGTGCATCGCCAAGGGCATGCGCATGACCGAGCAGCGGCGGATCATCGCACGCGTGCTCGGCCGGGCGCTCGACCATCCCGACGTCGAGGAACTTTACCGGCGGGCGGTCAAGATCGACGATAAGATTTCGATCTCGACCGTTTATCGTACGGTCCGCCTGTTCGAAGACGCCGGTATCATCGAGCGCCATGATTTCGGCGCCGGCCGCGCGCGCTACGAGCAGGTGCCGGAAGAGCATCATGACCATTTGATCAACCTGCGCACCGGCGAGGTGAAGGAGTTCCGCTCCGAGGAGATCGAGCGGCAGCAAGAGGAGATCGCCCGCAAGCTCGGCTATAAGCTCGTCGGTCACCGGCTCGAGCTTTATGTGGTACCGGCCGACAAAGAGAAGTCCTGAGCGGCGATGTTCCGTTCCGTTTTAATCTTGGTGGTGGTCGCGGTCTTCACGATCGTCGGGATACCGATTCAGTGGTTGGCCTTGCGCTTGC
>JAUSIF010000088.1 GCA_030648135.1 Xanthobacteraceae bacterium | reverse complement strand
AAATTCGGGAACGCCGCCGGCAACACCACCGGCTCCTTGTCCTCGCCGTCATAAGTCGCGCGGAAATCGACCGCGTCCTCGTCGATGCCGTCCAACAAGAGCCGTGCGGTCTCGGTCAGGCGCGCCTCGGTGTAGCGCATGGCGGCGGCGTTATCGCCGTCGACATTGCCGAAATTGCCCTGCCCGTCCACCAGCGGATAGCGCTGGGCGAAGCTCTGGGCGAGACGGACGAGCGCGTCATAGACCGCCTGGTCGCCGTGCGGATGGAACTTGCCGATGACGTCACCGACCACGCGCGCGCATTTCTTGAAGCCGGCGTCGGGATCGAGCCGCAACTGGCGCATGGCGTGGAGGATGCGCCGGTGCACGGGCTTGAGCCCGTCGCGCGCGTCCGGCAGCGCGCGGTGCATGATGGTGGAGAGCGCATAGGCGAGATAGCGCTCCTCGAGCGCGTCTTTCAGCTCGACCTGCTCGATGCCGCGGTCGGGCGGGGGAATCACGCGTTTGCCCATGGATTACCCGTAGACGAGGGAAAAAGCCGGAACAAGGGCCGGGTCAGGCCGCCGCCGTGACCCGTGCGATGGTCGCGAGGAACGCCGCCCGCGCTTCGGGCAGCGCCAGGCCGCGCGGCTCGAACACGCGGCGCTCCAGAAAAAATCCAGTAAGCGCGAAGCCGGAGGCGATGTCATCGCCGCTGGCGTCGGCTCCGTTCCCGTTCAGAAAAGCGGGCAGCGCGAGCAGCTGATCCTTCCACGGCTCGCCGGCGCCGCGCGACACCGCCCGTCCCGATTTCGGCGACACATAGACGAGATCGCCCGCCTCGCCGGTGGCGGCGCAGGACGCGAGATTGAGCCCGAAGCCAAGCTCGCGCAGGAGCTGAAGCTCGAACCGCACAATGAGCGGCGCGGCCAGCGCGGGCTCGTGCAGATGTCCGACCACGAGATCGAGCGCGTGATAGAGGTCAGCGTGCGGATCGCGCTCCGGAACGAGGCGCAAGAGCGCCGCCAGCGTCTGCATGCCATAGCTTGCCGCCGCCGAGGCCATCAGTTTGTCGGCGCGCAAGGCGGTGCCTTCGATCGCGTAATTGCCGAGATGCTCATGCAGCCGCGCCCGCCAGACCGCGCGCACGCCGTTGCCGGGCTGCAGAATGGGCGTCACCCGCCGCGACGCGCCGCCGCGCACCAGGCCGAGATGGCGGCCGTGCGCCGCAGTCATCAGTTCCACGATGGTGCTCGACTCGCCGTGGCGGCGAACGCCCAAAATAATCGCTTCGTCGGTCCATTCCATTTCAGTCGCCCGGAAACTCCAGTCCCATCTCCCGATAGCGCTCGGGATCGTTCTCCCAATCCTCACGCACCTTCACGTGCAGGAATAGATGCACCTTCCGCTCCATCCCCGCCGCGATCTCCTTGCGCGCGTCCATCGAGATCGCCTTGATCATCTTGCCGCCCTCGCCGAGCACGATCTTGCGCTGGCTCTCGCGCTCCACGAAAATCGTCTGTTCGATGCGCACCGATTTGTCCTTCAGCTCCGTCCACGAATCGGTTTCCACCGTCGATTGATAGGGTAGCTCCTGGTGGAGCCGAAGATAGAGCTTCTCGCGGGTGATTTCGGCCGCCATCAGCCGCTCGGGCAGATCGGATATCTCGTCGGCGGGATAGTGAAACGGCCCCGCCGGCACAGTCTCGGCGAAATAAGCGAGCACGTCGGCGACCCCATCGCCGCTCGTGGCCGAGACCATGAAAGTGCGCTCGAAGGCCGCGAGCGCGTTCGCCCCGGCCGTGAGCGCCAACAAGCGCTCCCGCTTCACCAGGTCGATCTTGTTGATGATTAGGATTTTTTTGTGTGGCACGGCGGCGAGCTTCTGCGCGATCACGCGCGCCTCCTCGTCGAGCCCCAGTTTCGCGTCGAGCAATAAAGCGACGAGGTCGGCGTCGCCCGCACTGCCCCAAGCCGCCGCTACCATCGCCCGGTCGAGCCGCCGGCGCGGCGCGAAAATCCCCGGCGTATCGACGAAGATAATCTGGGAATTGCCGGCCATCGCGATGCCGCGCACCCGGTTGCGCGTGGTTTGCACCTTGGGGGTGACGATCGAGACCTTGGCGCCGACGAGCCGGTTGACGAGCGTCGACTTGCCGACATTGGGCGCGCCGATGAGCGCCACGAAGCCGCAGCGCGTGGCGGTTTGCGCCGCCTCAGGCATGGTCGCCGGCCGCCGCGGCCACGCCTTGGCGCGCCAGCATGGCGGCGGCGGCGGCCTGTTCGGCGTCGCGTTTGGTCGGACCCGTGCCTTCGGTGGCGGCGACGCCCGGCAGCTCGACCGCGATGCGGAACAGCGGCCGATGGTCGGGCCCGCGGCGCTCCGTCTCGCGATAGAACGGCGGCGGCAGGCCGCGCGCCTGCGCCCATTCCTGCAAAATCGTCTTGGCGTCGCGCAGCGGCCGCTGCGAGTCCAGCATGCGCTCGCGCCACAACAGCTCGACCATCTTCTCCGCCGCCGCATAGCCGCCGTCGAGAAACACCGCGCCGATCACCGCCTCGCACACATCGCCGAGGATCGCGCTCTTCTTGCGCCCGCCGGTCCGCAGCTCGCCGGCGCCGAGCCGCAGATGCGGTCCGATATCGATCGCGAGCGCCACTTCCGTGCAGGTCTCCTTGCGCACCAGATCGGAGAGGCGTTGCGATAGCTCGCCTTCGTCGGCGCGCGGAAAGGCGCGAAACAGCATGTCCGAGATCACCAGACCAAGCACATGGTCGCCGAGGAACTCGAGCCGCTGGTAACTCTTGACCCGGGTGTCGCCCCTGACCGCGCTCACATGGCTGAGCGCGCGTTCGATCAAGGTCCGGTCGGTGAAGCGATGCCCGATCCGCTGCTCGAGCGAGGAGAGGGATTTTTTGGCGCGCGTCATCGCACCAGCGAGAACAGCCGGTTCCAGCGCACCGCAAACGGCCAGGTCCAGATCTCCCAGGCGTGCCTGCCCTCCTCGATCGAGAAGAACAGGATCTCGGCGCGCCCGACCAGATTGTCGTACGGCACGTAGCCGACCGCGGTGAGCACGCGGCTGTCGGTCGAGTTGTCGCGGTTGTCGCCCATCATGAAATAGTGGCCAAGCGGCACCTGATAGACCGGCGTGTTGTCGTAGAAACCGTTATCGACGAGATCGAGCGTCTCGTAGCTCTTGCCGTTCGGCAGCGTCTCGCGCCAGCGCTTGATGCGCACGCGGCGTCCATCCGGCTCTTCCGAGATCCAATCCGCGATCTTCTCGCGCTTGATCGGCTGGCCGTTGATGTTCAACACGCCATCGATCATCTGGATGCGATCGCCGGGCAAGCCGATGACGCGCTTGATGTAATCGGTCGAGTCGTCTTTCGGCAGCTTGAGCACGACGACATCGCCGCGCTCAGGCTCGCCCGCGAAGACGCGGCCCGAGAACAGATTGAAGGCGAACGGGAAAGAGAAGCGACTGAAGCCGTAGGAATATTTCGACACGAACAGATAGTCGCCGACCAAGAGCGTCGCCTTCATCGAACCGGAAGGAATATTGAAGGGCTGGAACAGGAAGGTGCGGATGAGGAGGGCGATCACGAGCGCATGAAAGATCACGCGCACGGTTTCGACGAAACCGCTTTCCTTCTTCTGCTTGGTGATCATGCTCATGGGAGGTTCCGGCCCCGGTGGCGTATAGACGGCCTCGCGGCGCGAGGCAATGCGGCTCAAGTTCCGCCCTTGGGCACCGCCGAGATCACCACGATCGCCTGGGCGAGCGGCCCCTCGTCGGTGAGCGTCACGTCGATCTTGGCGTCGAAACCGGGCGGCACCAGGCGCTGCAGCCGCTGGGCGGCGCCTCCGGTGAGCTGCATGGTCGGCCGGCCGGACAGAAGATTCACCACGCCGAGATCGCGGAAGAACACGCCCTGGCGAAAGCCGGTGCCGAGCGCCTTGGCGCAGGCCTCCTTGGCGGCGAAGCGCTTGGCGTAGGATTCGGCGCGACGGGAGCGCCGCTCCGAACGCGCGCGCTCATGCACCGTGAACACGCGGTCGAGAAAGCGTTCGCCGAAACGCTCGATGGTGCGCTCGATGCGGCGCACGTCCACGAGATCGGTGCCCATGCCGAGGATCATGCCGCGCGCCCTCGCGCCCGCGCGCGGCCGCGGTCCATGGCGGCGCGCATCAAGCGGATCACGGTCTCGAAGCCCGCGAACAGCGCCTCGCCGACCAGGAAATGCCCGATATTGAGCTCGACGATTTCGGGCAGCATGGCAATGCGCTCGGCGGTCGCAAAATCGAGGCCGTGGCCGGCATGCACCTCGAGATCGAGGCTCGCCGCCTTGCGCGCCGCCATGCCCAAGCGCTCGAATTCCGCTTCCGCGGCCTTGGCATCGCCGGAGGAAAGCGCCTCGCACCAGGCGCCGGTGTGAAGCTCGACGATGCTAGCCTTGACCGCCGCCGCGGCTTCGATCTGCCGAGAATCCGGCTCGACGAACAGCGAGACGCGGATGCCGGCCGCTCGCAGCTTCGCCACCACCGGCGCCAGCGCCGCGCGCGCGCCCGCCGCGTCGAGGCCACCTTCGGTAGTGCGCTCGCTGCGCTTCTCCGGCACGATGCAAGACGCATGCGGGCGGGTCTTGAGCGTGATCGCGAGCATCTCTTCCGTCGCCGCCATTTCGAGATTTAGCGGCGCGGAGATTTCCGCCTTCAGCCGGCGCACGTCGTCGTCGGTGATATGGCGGCGGTCCTCGCGCAGATGCGCGGTGATGCCGTCGGCTCCCGCCGCGAGCGCGGCCTTGGCCGCCCGCACCGGATCGGGATGGCGGCCGCCGCGCGCGTTGCGCACCGTCGCCACGTGATCGACATTGACGCCGAGGCGGATCGGACGAACGTCAGCCATTGACCCGCTCGGCCGAAGCCACCACCGCCTTGGTGCGCAATTGCGCGATGATGGCGTTCAGGTGCTTCAGGTCATAGACCTCGACGTCGATCGTCAACAGGGTGAAATCCGGCGACCGCCGGGCCATGCGGATGTTGTCGATATTGCCGGCGTGCTCGCTGATCACCTGGGCGATCTGCGCGAGCGTGCCCGGCGCATTCGAGGAAGCGACCACGATCTGCGCCGGGAAACGCTGCGGCAGCTCCTCGTCCACGTCCCAGCGCACGTCGAGCCAGCGTTCGGGCTCGTCGTCGAATTCCTTCAAGGCTTGTGACTGGATTGGATAGATGGTGATGCCCTCCCCCGGCGTGAGGATGCCCACGATGCGGTCGCCGGGCACGGCGCCGCCCTTCTCCGCGAACCGCACCGGCAATTCGCCGTTGATGCCGCGGATCGGAATCGGCGAAGCCGGCTTGTCCTTTCCGCCGCCGAAGCCCGGAATGCGGAACTTGAGGCTCGCCGCCCGCGTGAGGCCGAACCAGCCTTCGCCGCGCGGCGCCTTGACGGGCGGCTTGCGCTCGCCGCGCCAGTCGGGATGCACCGCCTTCACCACGTCGTCAGCCTTCATCTCGCCGCGGCCGACCGCGGCCTGGACGTCCTCGAGCGAAGTCCGCGCCAGCCGCGCCAGCGCCGCCTGCAGCCGCTCGTCGGAAATGGGTTGGCCGGCGCGGACGAAGGCGCGTTCGATCATCTTGCGGCCCAAGCCGGTATATTGCGCACGCACCGCCACGCGCGTCGCGCGGCGGACCGCGGCCCGCGCCTTGCCGGTGACGACGATCGATTCCCAGGCCGCCGGCGGCGTCTGGCCCTCGCCGCCGATGATCTCCACCTCGTCTCCGGTCATGAGCTCGGAGACGAGCGGCGCGACCTTGCCGTTGATCTTGCAGCCGACCGCGTTGTTACCGACGTCGGTATGGACCGCATAGGCGAAGTCGATCGGCGTCGCCTTGCGCGGCAGCGCGATCAGCCGCCCTTTCGGCGTGAAGCAGAACACCTGGTCGTGAAACAGCTCGAGCTTGGTGTGCTCGAGGAATTCCTCCGGGCTCGAGCCTTCGGCCAACAGCTCGATGGTGCGCCGGAGCCAATCATAGGCCCCGGAGTCGCGCGCCAGCATCTCGTTCGGCGTGCCGGCGCTGTCCTTGTAGAGCGCGTGCGCGGCGATACCGTGTTCGGCCACGTCCGCCATGCCACGGGTGCGAATCTGCAGCTCGACGCGCTGGCCACCGGGACCGACCACGGTGGTGTGGATCGAGCGGTAATCGTTCTGTTTCGGCGTCGAGATGTAGTCCTTGAACCGTTCCGGCACCACCGGCCAGCGCGTGTGCACGACGCCGACCGCGCGATAGCACTCCTCGATCGAGCCGACCACGACCCGGAAGCCGTAGATGTCGGAGAGCTGCTCGAAGCCGACCGCCTTCCGTTCCATCTTTTTCCAGATCGAATAGGGCCTCTTCTCGCGGCCTTTCACCCGCGCGCGAATGCGTTTGGCGGCAAGCGCGCCGGTGAGTTCCCCTTCGATCTCCTCGATCAGGTGCTTGTTGCCCTCCCTGACCGTGGCGAGCCTGGTCTCGATCGAGCGATAGGCCTCGGGCGAAAGCTGGCGGAAGGAAAGGTCCTCCAGCTCCTCGCCCATGTCGTGCATGCCCATGCGGCCGGCGAGCGGCGCATAGATGTCGAGCGTCTCCTCGGCGATGCGGTTGCGGGTGTCCTCCGGCATCCATTGCAGGGTCCGCATGTTGTGGAGCCGGTCGGCGAGCTTCACCAACAGCACGCGCACGTCGTCGGCGATGGCGAGCAGGAGCTTGCGCAGGTTCTCCGCCTGCTCGGCGCGCTTGGAAACGAGATCGAGCTTCCTGATCTTGGTGAGGCCCTCGACCAGGGTGCCGATGTCCTTGCCGAACTTCTTGGTGATCTCGGCGCGGGTGGCTTTGGTGTCTTCGATGGTGTCGTGCAGGAGCGCCGCGATGATGGTGGCATCGTCGAGCTTGAGGTCGGTGAGAATGGCGGCGACCTCGAGCGGATGCGAGATAAAGGGCGCGCCGGAGGCGCGTTTCTGCACCCCGTGCGCCTTCATGGCGTAGACATAGGCGCGGTTGAGCAAAGCCTCGTCGGTATGGGGATTGTAGCGACGGACCCGTTCCACGAGTTCATACTGGCGCATGACCGGGCGCGCGCCCGGAGCGCCAGTTTTCAAGTCTTGCTCAAGTACTTGCATCGTTTCCTTCGCCCCATACGCGACTCATACCGGGGCAGCCCGGGCAACGCTTTACAAGATATCATCTTGGGGCCGGTCCGGCGCAAGGCCGTTAGAGCATGATCCCGAAAAGTGGGAACCGGTTTTCGGAAAAGATCATGCTCAAGCAAAATGTTAGGTCTGGGCTCTGATTCAATCAGAACCGATACGGCTCTAAAGCAAGCGCCGGCCCCGCAGCACCGGCGCCAAACGAAAACGGCCCGGAAAACCCGGGCCGTCGAAACGTGGCAATAAAGGAAAACCGCTTACTCGGCCTCTTCTTCCGGAACCTGCTCCGGCGGCACCAGGCCCTGCAAGCCGGCGAGCAACTGCTCCTCGGTCATGCGGTCCATCGGCACTTCGGCGTCGTCGCTGTCGGGAGCGCTGGCCGTGCCGGCGATGAGCGGAACCGCCTCGGGCTCGGGCTCGTCCACCTCGGTGAACTTCTGCAGCGAGTGGATCAACTCTTCCTTGAGGTCGGCGGGTGACACGCCCTTGTCGGCGATCTCGCGCAGCGCCACCACCGGATTCTTGTCGTTGTCGCGCTCGACCGTCATCGGAGACCCGGCCGCGATCATGCGCGCGCGGTGGCTCGCGACCAGCACCAGCTCGAAGCGGTTCTCGACCTTGTCGATGCAGTCCTCGACGGTGACGCGGGCCATCGCTCGATCTCCAAAAAAGGCTTGCTGTCAGGATTGCGCAGCCTATAGCGCGGGCTTGGCCGCAACGCAAGGGTGAACGGGACTCTCAGAACGTCCAGCGCAGCGCCGCCTGCGAGATCCAGCGTTTCTGGTCGAAAAGATCGACATTCGAGCGGGTGTCGCTATAGCGCACGCTCGGCCGCAAACTGACCTGTTTGTTGATCTTGAATTCGAGGCCGCCCATGACCTCGTAGATTTCGTCGCGGCGGTGGATGAAGAACAGCGGGTAATCCGCATCGTGGCGGTGGTTCTCGTAGCCGGCTTGCACGAAGGCGACCAGCCAGGGCGCCCAGGTCGTTTCCAATCCCGCCCGCACACCCAGCAGCGTGAAGGTGAGGCAGTCGCCCGCACACGCACCAAGAGGAGAGGCGTCGGTGCGCGCGATTTCCTTGCCCACATTGACGGTAACGGAGACGGCCGGGGTGAGCGCTGCCTGCTCGAAGCGCCGGGCAACCGTGCCGGACACGGTGTAGCGGTCGGCATTCTGTACACTGGCGCCGGGATACTCGAGCCCGAGCCAGCTTAAGGCCAGGCCCACGTCCCAGGCGTTGACGAACCGCTGCCGCCACTGGCCAGCCAAGCCGTAGATGTTGCGAAAGATGTGGTCGCCGATCACAAAGGTCTGGCCGATCGCCGCGATCGAGAAGGTTCCTAAGTCGCCGAAGCGCCGGGCGAAGCCGGTTTCCCCGCCCGCCGTCGCGGTACGGAACTCGTTATGATCGAACAGCGGATGCCAGTTAGCGACCATATTGGCAAAGAAGGCGAGGTCGTTGTCGATCACGTGCACCAAGTTGAGCCCGCCGGCGAGCTCGTAGAAGCCGGCCTTCTTGGGAAGCGACCCTGGCGGGATCGTCCCCGGGCCTAAGTCGGCGAAAAACGGGATGATCAGCGTCGAATTGGCAGGGCCGCCGTTCACATTGGTGTCGTAGCCGATCGAGTGCTCGATATAGCCGGAAATCCGCGTGCGCGGCTGCTGCGGCGCCGCCGCCTTCACCGGAACGGCCTGGCCATTGGCGGGACCGGGCCGGGTCAGCGCTTGATCGAGGGCAGTGACCTGGCGCCCCATCGCGTCGCGCGCGCCCGCCGGCACGCCGGACGCGTTGCGCACCGCCTCAAATTCGCGTTTGGCGCCGGAAAGATCGCCCATGGCCGCGAGCGCGCGGCCGAGCTCCGCCCGCGCCAGATGAAAATCGGGACGGGTTGCAATCGCACGGCGCAGCGCGGTCGCCGCCTGCGCCGGATGGCCGGCATCGAGCGCGGCGGCGCCATAGACATAATCGAAGTCGGGATTGCCGGCGAGACGCCCCGCCAGCGGCTCCAATTTGGCGAGCGCCACCGCGCCCTTCTTGGCGCGAACGAGCTCCGCCGCCGAGAGGATGGTGGCGGCATCGCTGTCGCTCGCCCGCGGTCCCGCCGATGCGGTGGTTGCCTGCGCGAGCTTCTGCGGCTTCGAAGTTTCAGCCTGTTGCTGCAGCGCGTCGTTGATGACGACGGCTTCGGCGAGAACGCGCTCCGCCGAAAGGAGCGCCATGCCGAGGCTGAAGCCGGCCAGCGCGAGGAGGATGAAAACGATGCGACGCACGCTCATCTCCTCACGGTGTCTTCTTGAAGCCGGCGGCGCCGCTGATGAGCGTGGGCGAAGTGGGGCCGGTGCCGATTTGATAGAAAATGCCGAGACCGATCGCGCCGGGACCCGCAAGGAAGCCACCGATCGAGCCTTTGCAACTTGAACCAGTACACAGGGTAGCTGGATTCAGTCCGGAATACGTAACAGGAAGGTTCAAACCGCCCGAATCGAACCGCACATTATTGAGCGGCATCGGCGTCGCGATCGGGGTCTTCACGTTGTAGTTTTCGGAATTGATAGCGACCTTGAGATCGGCGCTGACCCCCGGGTTGGCGCCGAAGTTCACGCTCATGGTGCTCGTAGTCAGCAGCGTGCCGGGCGAGACCGAGCCATTGGCGACCGTCGGACTGGTCGCTCCGGCGAGATTGTAAGTCACCAAGCCGCTCGTCGGCAGATCGGTCGCCGGGACGCCGTGGACGATATGGAGCCCCTGGTTCGCCGACAGAGTGAAAGTTTTGCTGTTCGGGGCGTCGCAGGGCTGGGCCGTGCAGGTCGTGATCGTTCCGGGTTGACCGATTGATCCGGTCCAGCGCTCCCAGCCGAGGATGCCGCCGACCGAAGCAGCGCCCGTTATTCCGCTGCTGAGACCGCCGCTGAGCGTGCCTTGCTCGACGACGATGGCGGGAGTCGAGGAGAACTGCGCGCCGCGGAAGAAGTTCGGGCTCATACCCGAACTATCATTCTGTTCGATCCAGATTTGCTGAAGCGAGAGACCACTGGGCGTCGTGTCGCCGGCCAGCTGCGAATTCGCCTTTCCGACGACGGCCTGGTTGAAATCGTTGGCGGGGATGCCGTCCGAATAGGCAAAAGCAATGGCGGCGGCTTCGGTGATCGGCATGTCGCGGCCGAATGCCGCCGCACCGTTGACGAGCGTCGAGGACGGATTGTTCAGCGTATTGCCGAAATAATAGTTCAGGCCGACATAAGGTGAAGGGGTGCCGTTGTTGATGGGACCGTTATTGTTCCCGCCGTCACCGGCGAGGAACCCGGTCACGCCGGCCTTGCATAGATTCGCTGCAGTGCATGAGGACACGCCTCCGTCCCCGGTGCCGCCAAGCGTCACCGGCAGTCCGTTCGTCGAAAGAGGTCCGTTCGTCGAAAACATATTGTTGACGATCGCGAACCCGCCGTTGGAAGGATCGGCCGCCCCTCCGGCGGTTGCGAATTGGTAGAAGCTCAGGCCCCATCCAGCTCCGATCTGGACGTACATGTTGAAACCGGCCTTCATGGTCGTAAAATCGATGCCGAGCTTGCTGGTAGAACCTATTCCGCCGCTGCCGACGAAGGCATTGGTATTCAAGACAGCATTCGAGATCGGTACCGAGCCGTCGGAGATGGTCGGGATCGTCGCGCCCACCAGGCTGTATTGGACGGACGTGCCGTAGTTCGCCACGTTGCTGGCTGGCATGCCGTAAACGAACGACAGCCCCGCGTTCAGCGGGATGTCGATGGCCGGACCAGATTCACGGGTGAAATTTCCGTTGGTCCAGCGCTCCCAAGAGATGATGCCGGGCACGCTGCCGATGTCGACGACGACGGCTGTGGTGGTCGCGTCACGGATTCGTACATCGGTGGCACCGATCAGATAGACTTCCTTGAGCGCGAGGCCGTTGGCGGTATTTTCGATCACGCCGCTCGCC
>JAUSIF010000084.1 GCA_030648135.1 Xanthobacteraceae bacterium | reverse complement strand
CGCGAGGAGCGGGTGCGGATGACGAAGCTGCGTCAGACTATCGCCCGCCGCCTGAAGGAGGCGCAGAACTCGGCCGCGATGCTCACCACGTTCAACGACGTGGAGATGAGCGCGGTGATGGGACTGCGCACCCAATACAAGGAATCCTTCGAGAAGAAGCACTCAGTCAAGCTCGGCTTCATGGGCTTCTTCGTGAAGGCCTGCATCCAGGCGCTGAAGGAAATTCCGGCGGTCAACGCCGAGATCGATGGCGCCGATCTCGTGTACAAGAATTATTATCACATCGGCGTCGCCGTCGGCACCGACAAGGGCCTGGTGGTGCCGGTGGTGCGCGACGCGGACAAGCTCACCCTCGCCGAGATCGAAAAGAAGATCGCCGAATTCAGCAAGCGCGCGCGCGAGGGCCATCTCTCCATCGACGAGCTGCAGGGCGGCACCTTCACCATCTCCAACGGCGGCGTCTACGGCTCGCTGTTGTCGACGCCGATCCTGAACGCGCCGCAATCGGGCATTCTCGGCATGCACCGGATCGAGGAGCGCCCGGTGGTGCGCGACGGCGCGGTGGTGGCGCGGCCGATGATGTATCTCGCGCTCAGCTACGATCACCGCATCGTCGACGGGCGCGAGGCGGTGACCTTCCTGGTGCGGGTGAAGGAAAATCTGGAAGATCCGGCGCGGCTGGTGCTCGATTTGTAAAATTCACCTCTCCCCGTTGGGGAGAGATCGCGAGCGAAGCGAGCGGGTGAGGGGGTACGGCGCTTAATTCGTCGATTTCTTGCCACTCACCCGATCCTCAGGCTTCGCCTTCGGATCGACCTCTCCCAGCCGAAGTCGGATGCTTCCGACTTCGGCCAGCTATTAATGCCGAACTCAGGTAAACCTGAGTTCGGTGGGGAGAGGTGAAGAAGCAGCGAGCGTAAGACGATGCCCTACGATCTCGTCGTCATCGGCAGCGGACCCGGCGGCTATGTCTGCGCCATCCGCGCGGCGCAGCTCGGGCTGAAGGTGGCCGTGGTCGAGAAGGACAAGACCTTCGGCGGCACCTGCTTGAACGTCGGCTGCATTCCGTCCAAGGCGCTGTTGCACGCCTCTCACCTTTACGAAGCAGCCGGCCATGAATTCGAGGCGCTCGGCATCAAGGTCGGCGCGCTGAAGCTCGATCTCGCGCGCATGATGAAATTCAAGGACGAGGGGGTTGAGGGCAACGTCAAGGGCGTCGAGTTCCTGCTCAACAAGAACAAGATCGAGACTTATCTGGGCAGGGGCCGCATCATCGGACCAGGCAAGGTCGAGGTTTCGGCCGGCAACGGCAAGACGCAGACGCTCGCGACCAAGGCGATCGTGATCGCCACCGGCTCCGGCGTGGCGCAACTTCCCGGCGTCACCATCGACGAGAAGCGCGTGGTGTCTTCCACCGGCGCGCTGGAACTCGCGAAAGTTCCCGATCGTCTGCTCGTGGTCGGCGCCGGCGTGATCGGGCTCGAGCTCGGCTCGGTCTGGCGCCGGCTCGGCGCCAAGGTCGAAGTGGTCGAATTCCTCGACCGCATCCTGCCCGGCATGGACAACGAGGTCGCGCGCCAATTCCAGCGCATCCAGGAAAAACAGGGCATCCAATTCCGCCTCGCTGCCAAGGTCACCGGCATCGATGCCAAGGGCAAGACGCTGAAAGTATCGGTCGAGCCGGCGGCGGGTGGCAAGAGCGAGATACTGGAGGCCGACGTGGTGCTCGTCGCCATCGGCCGCGTGCCCTACAGCGAAGGTCTCGGCCTGAAGGAAGCGGGCGTCGCCCAGGACAACAAGGGCCGCGTCTTCGTCAATGCCGAGTTCCGCACCAATGTGTCGGAGATCTATGCCATCGGCGACGTGATCGCGGGGCCGATGCTCGCGCACAAGGCCATGGACGAGGGCGTCGCGGTGGCCGAAATTATCGCCAAGCAAGCCGGCCATGTGAATTACGACGCGATCCCGAACGTGATCTACACCTTTCCGGAAGTGGCCTCGATCGGCAAGACCGAGGAGGAGCTGAAGGCCGCGGGCGTCTCCTATCGCGTGGGCAAGTTTCCGTTCATGGCGAGCGGCCGCGCCAAGGTCAACCGCACCACCGAGGGCTTCGTGAAGATTCTCGCCGATGCCGCCAGCGACCGCGTGCTCGGCGTGCATATCATCGGCGCCGACGCCGGTACGCTGATCGCGGAAGCGGCGATCGCGATGGAGTTCGGCGCCGCGTCGGAAGACATCGCCCGCACCTGCCACGCGCACCCGACGCTGGCGGAAGCGGTCAAGGAAGCCGCGCTCGCGGTCGACAAGCGGCCGATTCATTTGTGAGAGGGTTCGCGATGACGCGGCGATGAAGGCGGAAAGCCGCCGGGCGGCCGAATCTACGCACAGGCGCGAATAGAAATAATCCATTCGTTTCAATTGTTTGGCGGATTTCTGGGGAAAATTTATCCTCGTCCTCGCAGGCGCTCTTAAGGTCGCGCCGTCTCGCTCGCGAAGGGGCGCTTCTAGAGGCGATCTTGGAGTGGAGCGGGATCGGCGCCCGCTGTCGCGGTCAGCAACCGTGGCACCGGGGCATCCGGGGCACCGCCCGGCGGCAATAGGACCGCCCGCGAGGAGCTCGCTGACGGAGAGGCTTCGCTTTGAAGCCTCGCGAAAAGCGCGGCCCGGATTCGAAGGAAGACGCCGAGCCGGACGCCGAAAGGCGAAGCGCGCGTCCGCAAGACGCGCGAACTGGAAGCCCGTTGCGCCTTTCGGCGCTCCGGCCCCCTCGCACTCTTTTGAGTGCGAACTCGGGTAAACCCGAGTACTTAGTGGGAAACGAAACAAAGCTCGGGGCGCAAAAACCGCCCGCGAGAACGAATTGTCATGTGCGCAAGTCGGATAACTCC
>JAUSIF010000051.1 GCA_030648135.1 Xanthobacteraceae bacterium | reverse complement strand
GACGCGCTCAATTTGCGCTCCAAGTCCGGCATCCACCGGCTCATCACCGCGCTCGAGGAGCGCGGCTTCATCCGCCGGCTGCCGAACCGCGCCCGCGCGCTGGAAGTGATCCGCCTGCCCGAGACGGTGGCGCCCGGCATGGGCCCCTCGCGCAAGGGCGGCTTCTCGCCGAACGTGATCGAAGGCAGCTTGGGGCGCGTGCGCGCCGCGAGCGAAGACGAAGGCGGACGGCCGGTCGCCATTCCGGTCATGGGACGCATCGCCGCCGGCACCCCGGCCGCGGCGATCCAGAACCGCAGTCATACCATCCACGTGCCGCCGGAGATGCTCACCACCGGCGATCACTTCGCCCTCGAGGTGCGCGGCGATTCCATGGTGGAGGCCGGCATTTTCGAAGGCGACCTCGTCCTCATCAAGAAGGCGGAAACCGCCGACACCGGCGACATCGTGGTGGCGCTGATCGACGACGAAGAAGCGACGCTGAAGCGCCTACGTAAGAAAGGCGCCTCGATCGCGCTCGAAGCGGCGAACTCCGCCTACGAGACCCGCATCTTCGGCCCCGACCGCGTGCGCATCCAGGGCAAGCTGGTGGGATTGTTCCGGCGCTATTGATCCAGCACCGTCATTCCGGCCGAGGCGCCCGCAAGTCGGGCTTGCCCGACGTGCGAATAACGTGGCCGAATTCGCGCAAGCGCGAGTTCGGATGCGCCGAGGGCCGGAATCCATGCACACCCAAGGCTGCGAGTAAGTGCAAGTCGGTGTTCATGGATTCCGGGTCTCGCACCGCTGAAGCGGCGCTCGCCCGGAATGACAATGGTCTACTCCTCCTCCTCCGGCTCCTCGGGCACCGGCACCTCGCCGGGACGCGCAATCGGCGCTTCCGCGTCGGTCTTCGGTGGCGCCGGCCGCCTTCCCTCCAATCGCGCGAGCGCGGTGGCATCGGGCGGCGTCCGGCGGCCGTACCAGGGCCGGTCTGCGAGTGGCGAGCGCGCGGGCTGTGCCAGCCATTTGCCCTCGACCCGTCGCAGCGCGACCGCGCCCGTGGTGGCAAGCGTATGCCGGTCGATCACCGCCGCGGCGCAGGCCGCGGGCACCGCGAGCCGCGTCACGATCAGGGCCGCGTCACGGCAATCGTCGAAAAGCGCCAAGGGCTCGCGCGGCACCGCGATAATCGTGCCGTCGCCGAGCCGGGCGACGCAGCCCTGTTTGTCGCAGCTGAAGGCCTTGCCGAGATCGTCCTTCGCCTTGCGCCCGTCACGGTCGGCGGCGAGCCAGCTTTCCGCCGACAATCGATCACGGCGCGCGTCCAAAATGCTAAGCTTGCCGTCCACCCGCACCGCCACCACGTTGGCCGCGGCATCGACCAGCACATCGGGCCGCGGCGCGCTGAGGGCGAGCATGAAGCCGAGCCCGAGCAGCGGAACGCCCGCGAGCCGCAGCTTTGATGCCGGCAAGGCCAGCATGAGCAATCCCGCGGTCGCGAACAGCACCGCGTCGGCCCCGAATGCCGCCACCCTGCCCTCGGCGCCGGGGAAACTCGCCACCCAGCGCGCGATCGCGATCATCACGTCGATGCCCAAGCCCATCAGCTTCCAGCCGTAGGCGTCGAAGCCGAACGGCAACAGCAACACCGAGACGAGGCCCGCCGGCATGATCACGAAGGAAATCACTGGCATGGCGAGCACATTGGCGATGACGCCATAGGGCGCGAGCCGGTGGAAATGGAACGCCACATAGGCGGTGGTGGCGAGGCCCGCGATGAGCGAAGTCGCGGCTCCGAGCAAGAGCCAGCGCAGCACGCGCCCGCTCCAGCGCGCGGCCATGCCGCTTCCCGGCGCCGGTGGTGCGGCCATGAGCGGAATCGAGCGCTCGAACAAGGCCACGAGCGCGAGCGTCGCCGCGAACGACATCTGGAAGCTCGGATTTAGCAGCGATTCCGGCTGCAGCACCAGCACGCCGATCGCCGCCGCCGAGAGCGTCCGCAGCGTGATCGCCGGCCGGTCCACCAGCACGCCGGCGAGCACGATCGCGATCATGATGAAGGAGCGCTGGGTCGCGACCTCGGCGCCCGACAGCACCAGATAGAAGGCGACGCCCGCGAGCGCCAGCACCGCCGCCCATTTCTTGATCGGACGGCGCAGCGCCAGCCCCGGGATCAGCGCGAGGCCGCCGCGCAGGACCGCGAACAGCGTCCCCGCCACCAGCACCATGTGCAAACCGGAGATCGAAATCACATGGTAGAGCCCGGAAATCCGCATCGCTTCGTTCACCTCGCGCGAAATACCTTCGCGGATTCCGGTGACGAGCGCCGCCGCCATGGCGCCGGATTCTCCCGGCAGCACCGCGCGGATGCGGTCGGTGAGCGCTCGGCGCAGCGTCTCCACCGCCGCCCAAGCGCGGATGTCCCACGGCAGCGGGCTGGTAGCTGGAACCTTTTTCGGATTGCCGAGCACAAAACCGGTGCCGCCGAGGCGGGCGAAATAAGCGCCGAGCGCATAGTCGTAGCCGCCCGGACGGATCGGGCCGAGCAACGGCCGCAGCCGCGCGCGCAACTCGACATGGTCGCCGACCATGGGTGCGGTGCCGCGGCGGAGCGAAACGCGGATGCGTTGCGGCATCCGTTCTGCGCCGGGGCCGGAGACGCCGGTGAACCGCAGCACGATGCGGTCGGAGCGCTCGGTGGCATCGCGCGC
>JAUSIF010000049.1 GCA_030648135.1 Xanthobacteraceae bacterium | reverse complement strand
CGGAGAGCTTCGAGCGCCTGACCGAACGCCTGCTCGTAATCCATCGCCGCAAACGCTCCCCGTTCCGGAATACTTCTAAGCGGAATGCCCAGTAGCGACCAATGTCAGAACCAGGGCTGATGAGAATTGATCCAGATCAATTTTTTTAATTTACGTCCGTTGATAATGGTCTGGCGCAACTATTGGTGTCCGTTGTGCCAACTTCGGAGCATGAAATCGCAGCTGATGTGGTCAGGTCGCTCCGCCTATTCAACCAGGCGGATGCCCCGAATCTCTCGGCCTTGGCGGAAGTGGCAGTCCTCCTATGCTTGCCATCGCACCTGGTATTGCTGAGGGAAGGCGAGCAACCTGAATTCCTGCATGTCGTGCTGGAAGGGTCGGTTGAACTTTTCGCGTGCAGCAACGACCGGGAAGTCAGCATGAACGTAATCCGTGCGGGGCGTGCATTGATGCCGGAAGCGGTAGTGCGGAATTGGCTCTATCTTGCTTCCGCACGCATTCTCGAAGCTACCCGCTTGGTTGCGATTTCGGCCGAGACGGTGCGAAATATATTCGAGCGGGACCAGGTGTTCGCCCGCGCAATGGCTAACGAGATCGCCGATTCCTGTAGCGAGATTTTCGACGAATTTCGTAATCAGAAATTGCGAACAAGTATCGAACGGTTTGCTTGGTGGATCGTGCGTACCAACACCCGCTACGGCAGCTCGGGGAAATTCAGAATTCCCTACGACAGGCGAACGCTTGCCTCTCTTCTCGCCATGACACCGGAGAATCTTTCGCGCAGTATTCGGACACTCATAGATTACGGTGTGACTGTCAGGGGTCGTGAAGTGATCTTGACCGATCCGTCGGCTCTCATCCGTTTGGCAAAACCATCGGTAATAATCGAGGATCTTTCACGCGCTGAAGCGCCATCTACATCACTCGTCCTTGACTTGGATCAAGGCCACCCGCGGTCTTCGGCGTCATAAAATCATCATGGTCATAACCCCGGCATTCGCAGAACAGGCTGTGCCTCGGTACACATCCTATCCGACCGCCCCGCATTTCAGCTCGGTTGTCGGGGCGCAAACCTATGCGTCATGGCTTTCGTCGCTGCCGCCCGAGGCAATGCTGTCACTCTATATACATGTGCCTTATTGCTCGGAGCTGTGCTTCTATTGCGGCTGCCACACCAAGGCGGTGCAGCGGCGTAAACCGATCGAGGTCTATGCTGATCGGCTCCTCGACGAGATTGCTCTAGTCGGCGCCTCTATTGCGCCCCGCCGGGTCGTGCACCTCCATTGGGGTGGCGGCACGCCATCGATCCTGGGCGTCGAGCGGCTTCTTGAGATCACCACGAAGCTCAAGGAAGTATTTGATTTCACTGCCGTTCATGAACACGCGATCGAACTCGATCCGCGACATGTGGACCGTCCGCTCGCCGGCGCGCTCGCGGCCATGGGCGTCAATCGCGCGAGTCTCGGTGTGCAGGATTTTACGCCCCATGTCCAAGAAGCAATCGGGCGCATCCAGCCATTCGGCATGGTGGAGCAGACAATAGCCATGCTCCGCGAGGTCGGGATCAATCAGGTCAACTTCGATCTTATGTACGGCCTGCCGAAACAGACTACGCGCGATGTGCGGCGCACCGCGGAGCTTGCCGCATCGCTCCAGCCGCAGCGGCTCGCCTGGTTCGGCTATGCCCACGTGCCGTGGTTCAAGATCCATCAGCGGATGATTGACGAGGCCACGCTACCGAGTCCGTTCGAACGACTTGAACAAGCCGAGACCGCGCGCGAAACTTTACACAAGTTCGGCTACAGGCCGATCGGGCTCGATCATTTTGCGCTTTCTGACGATGATTTGGCTGCGGCGCAACGCTGTGGCCTGCTGCGGCGCAATTTCCAAGGCTACACCACCTCCACCGCCGATGCGCTGCTCGGTTTTGGAACCTCGGCGATCGGTCGCCTACCGCAAGGTTTCGTGCAGAACGCTTCGGATGTCATGAGCTATTCGCAAGCGGTCGCAGCGGGCCGCTTCGCGACCGTCAAGGGTGTTGCCCTGTCATCCGAGGATCGCCTGCGAGGGCACATCATCGAGCGACTAATGTGCGACCTCTGCATCGATCTCGACACAATCGCGAACAATGTAGCCGACGGCGCGAAGATCGAATTCGACGCCGAACTCACCGCTCTCGCGTCGTTCGAGGACGAAGGTATGGTACGCCTCGACTGCCGTCGCATTCAGGTGACCGAAAAAGGCCGTCCCTTCATGCGCCTGGTGGCTGCAGTCTTTGACGACTATCTGCAGCAGGGCCGCGCGCGTCACTCGGTTGCCATCTAGGCTATTGGCTTCCGTCGTCAGAGCGCGCTCAAATATTATTCGTTTTCCGACTTCACGAATTTGCCAAGTCGCGCTTGTTCCGCCGGGGTTAGTTTTACGTCCGTCTCCCCTCCCTTCCGTTGCCGCCGGACGCGGACGATGAGGAAGAAGGCACCGAATGTCACCAACGCCGCCGGCATCAGCCACAAGAGCGCGGTTTGCAAGCTGAACAGTGGTTTGAGCAAAACGAACTCGCCGTAACGGGCAGTCAGAAAGTCGAGAACCTGCTGGTCGCTGTCGCCCGCCTGCAGTCGCTCGCGCACAAGAACACGAAGGTCGCGGGCGAGCGCCGCGTCCGAATCATCGATCGACTGATTCTGGCACACCATGCAACGCAATTCGCGCGAGAGGTTGCGCGCGCGCGCTTCGAGCTGTTGATCGGGCAAAATTTCATCGGGCTGCACGGCAAAAACCGGCGTTGCGCCGGTCAGCGCGAGGAGCCATACCAACACGAACAACCAGCGCATCAGTCACTCCGCCGGCTGTAACGCGGTTTTCGGCTTCGCCGGCTTGGGCGCCCCGACCCGCAGCCGGCGATCGGAAAGCGACAACGCGCCGCCGAGCATCATCACCACCGCGCCCAGCCAGATCAGCAGCACCAGAGGTTTGTGATAGAGCCTGACCGCGATCGAACCATCGGGTTTGGGATCACCAAGCGAGAGATAGAACTGGCTAAAGCCCCGCGTCATCAAGGCGGCTTCCGTCGTCGAGGTGTCGCGCGATGAAAAACTGCGCTTGGATGGCTCCAGGACGCCGACGACCACGTCGCCATTCCGCACGATGAATTTCGCGGTAAGCTCGCGATAATTCGGCCCGTCGCGCTGCGCAATGCCGGCGAAGGTAAAATCATAGCCACGGATCGATAACGTCTGCGAGGGTTTCATCTCCGCGATCCGCTCCGTGCCCCATTGCGTTTCGAAGACGATGCCGAGCAGCGTGACGCCGAGGCCGAAATGCGCGAGAGCCGTACCCCAGGCCGAGCGCGAAAGTCCCCTTGCGCGGGTCAATGACACTGCCGCGGGCGCGCGAAACAAACTCGTCCGTTCGACAAGATCGGTGAGCGCTCCCGCCATCACGTAGAACGCCAGCCCGATCGCAAAAGGCGCCAGAACCGATCCTCCCTCCGCGATTGTGAATGTCACGACAATCGCGATCACCGCGATCGCAAACGCGCCCAGCAGTCTTTGCGCGACACCATAGAGGTCGCCGCGTTTCCACGCCATCAATGGTCCGAACGGCGCAGCCAGGAGCAACGGTATGAACAGCGGCGCGAAGGTCGCGTTGAAGAACGGCGCACCGACAGAAATCTTAGCACCGGTCAGCGTTTCGAGCGCGAGCGGATAGAGGGTACCGACGAAGACCGTGGCACAGGCCGCGGTGAGGAAAAGATTGTTGAAGATAAGCGCACCTTCGCGCGAGATCGGCGCGAACAGCCCGCCCTGCTTGAGCGTCGGCGCCCGCCAGGCATAGAGCGCCAAGCCGCCGCCGATGAAGGTGGCGAGAATCGCGAGAATGAACACGCCGCGCGTCGGGTCAGTGGCAAAGGTGTGAACCGAAGTCAGCACGCCAGAGCGCACCAAAAAAGTGCCGATGAGCGACAACGAGAAGGCAAGGATGGCGAGCAGGATGGTCCAGACTTTCAGCGCATTGCGCTTTTCCATCACCACTGCCGAATGCAAGAGCGCGGTGCCGGCGAGCCAGGGCATGAAGGATGCATTCTCGACCGGATCCCAGAACCACCAACCGCCCCAGCCGAGCTCGTAATAGGCCCAGTACGAACCCATGGCGATGCCGATCGTAAGGCACATCCAGGCCGCGAGCGTCCATGGCCGCACCCATCGCGCCCAGGCGGCATCGATCTTGCCCTCGATCAGCGCGGCGATAGCGAAGGAGAACGTGATCGAGAAGCCGACATAGCCGAGATAGAGCAGCGGCGGATGGATGGCGAGGCCGATGTCCTGCAGGATCGGGTTGAGGTCGCGGCCTTCGAACGGCGCTTGCGGCAGCCGCAGGAACGGGTTCGAGGTGACGAGAATGAAGAGATAGAACGCCGCCGCGACCCACGACTGCACGCCAAGCACGTTGGCCTTCAGCGTCAAGGGCAGATTGGCGCCGAAAATCGCAACCAGCGCGCCAAACAACGACAGGATGAGGACCCAGAGCAGCATTGAGCCCTCATGATTTCCCCACACGCTCGTAATCTTGTAAATCAGCGGCATCGCCGAGTGGGAATTCTCGAACACATTGGCGACCGTGAAATCCGAGATGACGTAGCAGATCGTCAGCGCGGTAAAGGCGATGGCGACGCAAAGAAATTGCGCGAGCGCGGTCGTCCCGGCGACGCCCATCAAAACGGGATCCTGCGTGCGGGCGCCGAGAATGGGCACAAAGCTCTGGATCAAGGCCAAGCCCAGCGCCAGCACCAGAGCATAATGACCAAGCTCAGCGATCATCGGGTACGCTCCCTCACTGCGGTTTGGCCGGGCCGGCGGCGCCGGACTTCTTGTCGTAATCGTCCTGCCAGTGGCCCTGTTTCTTCAAGGCGTCCGCCACCTCCCGCGGCATGTAATTTTCATCATGCTTGGCGAGTACGGTGTCGGCCCTGAACGTGCCCTCCGGACTGAGCGCGCCTTCGGCGATCACGCCCTGTCCCTCGCGGAAAAGGTCCGGCACAATTCCTTGATATATCACCTTAATTTCGCGATTGCCGTCGGTGACATCGAAACGGATCAGCAAATTGTCGCCGCGCACCAGGCTGCCGGGCTTGACCAGACCGCCGAGGCGGATGCGGACGCCGGGCGCGACATTCTTCTCCACGACATCGGTCGGGGAATTGAAGAACACGATGGATTCATTCAACGCGGACAGGACCAAAGCCGCGGCCAGTCCCAGCACGCCGACACAGGTGCCGATCAAGACAAGACGTCGCTGTTTGCGCGTCATTTTCTCTTTTATCTCCCGCAATCTCTAGCGCGCGATCAGCAAAAGTGGGTACCGGTTTTGCGGACGCAATCAAGCTTGCGCAGATTGCGTAAACTTATCTGCGGTACGCGCGCTAACTTATTAATCTGACGCATGATCTTATCGGCGAACCGGTTCCCACTTCGCCGGATCATGCGTTAGCGTTCGGCTCAGCCTTCGAGGCCGAGCCCTTTCATCGCCTCGTCGAGCCGCCGCAGCTTGTCGGGCTCGCCGGCGAGCGCGCGGCGGGCATCGGCGGCGGCAGCGCGCGCCTTGTCGGTTTCGCCCAGCACCTTATAGGAGCGCACGAGCCTGAGCCAACCATCGAGATCGGAACGGTCGGTTTTGAGGCGCTCGGCCAGGCGATCGACCATACTGCGAACCATGGCGGTTTGTTGCTCAGGCGCCAGCGCCTGGGCGGCGGCCATATCCTTCTCGGTTGGACCGGCGGGGGGAGCGCCGCGGGAGCTGTCGCGGAGCTTCTCTAACGGCGTTTTCTCGCCGGCGGTTTGCGCAGGAGCGGCATTTTCGCCGAGCTCGGTGTCGAGCGCTTTGATCGAGTCTGCGAGGCGGCGCAGCTTGTCCGGATCGCCGGCGAGCGCGACTTGAGCCTCGGCGGTGGCGGCCGTGGCCTTGTCGGCCTGGCCCAGCACCCGGTAGGAGCGCACGAGCTGGATCCAGCCGTCGAGATTGGAGCCGTCCTGTTTCAGACGTTGCGCCAGCCGCTCGACCATCCCCTCCACCGAGCCGCCGCTATGCTCGGCGGACCCCGCATCGGTGGCGGGAACGGTTTTTTCGTCGATGCGGGCGAGCGCGTT
>JAUSIF010000045.1 GCA_030648135.1 Xanthobacteraceae bacterium | reverse complement strand
GGGAAGCTGCGCGACCGCGAGGCCCATCGCCTGCATCAGGTCGGCCGCAAGACCGACGGTGCGGTACTTGAGGCCCTTCATATCGGCCATGCTCTTGACCGGCTTCTTGAACCAGCCGAGCGGCTGGGTCGGCATCGGCATCGCGAAGAAGCTCTTGACGTTGAGCTTCATGATCTGCGTCTGCAACTCCTCGAACAGCTCCTTGCCGCCGCCGTTGTGGATCCAGCCAAGACCCTCGTTGGCGTTGAAGCCGAACACCGGGCCGGTGCCGAACAGCGAGGCCGCCTTGTGCTTGCCGTACCAGTACACGGTCACGGTGTGGGCGGCGTCGATCTGCCCGCCGTGCACGCCGTCCAGCACTTGGAAGGCATGCACTATGGCGCCGGCGTTCAAGAGGTCGATCTTGAGCCGTCCGCCCGCCATGGCATTGACGCGCTCGACATATTGCTGGGCCATCTCGGTGAAGATGTCGGTGGCGGGCCACGAGGTCTGCATCTTGAGCGTGACGGTCTGCGCCCGCGAAATCTGCGGCATTGCAATCGTGGCTGCTGCAGCAGCCCCGGCAAGACCGGCAGTCTTGAGGAATTTCCGGCGACCAGCTTGAAGAGCGCTGGTGCTCGCCGGGCGAATTTTCTTAGGCATTGATACCTCCCTGGGGAAAACTATCGTCGACGATGGAGAACGCGATCTGACGCCGCGCAAAGTGAATGGTACGCGTTCAGCGCGCACTCGAGAGCACTCTAGCAAATTCAAGTCCGGTAAGGGCAAGTCTTCATTATATTGCAGTGCAACAATTCGGATCATGGAAGCCGGATAAGACATATACGAAGGGCGAAGCCAAGTATGACGAGAATACAGCCGGCAATGAGGAATATAGGGGCGCCTCCGGTGTAGTCGAACACCGGTGCCGCGAGTGCGACCCAATCGATTGACCAAGAAAAAGGCAACGCGCGAAGGTGCCAACTGCAAGGCCGCGTACTCTGGACGCCATTTGGGTCGCATTCGTCTGTAACGTGTTGTGGATCATGTAATAGCCGAAACCGGCCAAAATCGTCGCCGGCGCGACCGCAAGAGGCGTTGGCGCCGCCGTAATCGCAACGAAGGATACGGCAATCAGGATTCCTCCCCCGGCAGCGAGCCCTGTTTCACCTAACCGGCGCACCAATTGCGCGGCGCTCGCCGAATAGATCAATCCGCCGACCCCGAAACCTGCGACAATAAGTCCGACGAGATCGAAACCGAGTTCGAAACGCGCCCAGAGGTACGATCCCACGAAGGTAAAGGCCCCGAAAAAGAACATGCCTTCGAAGAAGGTGGTTGTCAGTACGATCACAACCCAAGGCTGGCGGAGCATGGTCCCCGCCCGGTGCAATGCCCAACCCGCCGCTTCGGACGAGATCGTTTGCTGTCTTCCTCGACTTTTCAGTTCATAGGCGACAGCGATGCCCGCGGTTAGGAACAACGCCGCGAGCATGACGAACACGAACCGTCAGCCTGTCGCATCCGGTCACGGCTCGACACTTGCACCGCGGAGAGATGCAGGATCGAGGCTTGCATAGATATCGCCCGAATTCGCCTCGACCGGAAGGTGCTCAAGCCAACGGAGGATCGCGGCAGCATCGAGCGGCCGGTCATGGACGAGGCGCTGGCTCTCGCCAAGCGCGGCATTGAATAGATAAGGCGCGATGCCAGCAAGCCGAGTGATGGCCTTGCGTGCCACCTCACGCTGGATGGTCGTGAACTCCAGCGAGAGCGCCGGCAACGGATGCGACAGGCCAGCGATTACCTCGTCCTCGAAACCCTCGACGTCGATCTTGACGAAGCGCGGAAAGCCGTGGCGGGCAATCAGGGCGTCGAGCGTCGTCATGGGAACCTCGACCGTCCGGGTCCAGCGTTGCGCCTCCCAGCCCGGCGCGCCCACAGCTGCCTTGATAAAATCTTCCGATGCGGTCGCGACCGTCGGATTGGGAAGATTGAGCTTGAGCTCGATCCTGCCCTCGCTCCGTCCGACGGCGACTTGTTCGATGGTGACGCCCGAGTCCAACGCATAGAACAGGCGCAGCACGCGCGCGAGTGCCGGCTGCGGTTCGACGGCGACGACACGGGCACCGAGGCGGCGGAACGAAGCCACCCGGTCGCCGACATGGGCGCCGATGTCGAAGGCGAGATCGCCGGGATTCAAGAAACGCGCGTGCAAGGCATCCATCGCCCGGCGCCGGGCGCGGTCACCATAATAGATGCGCAACGACCGCGCGACGCCATAAAGCGTGACAAGAGCGTCGTGCATATCGGCCGCTCATCCCTCGTGTACGGGCGGGGGAAGGATCTCAGCGATTTCGGTCAGTGTCTCGAATTCCTCCGGGATCGCACAAAGCCTCCATTTCGCGGCAAGCGCGCCGAGCTCGGGAGACGCTGTCGCAACCGCGAACGGCACCGCGAGCACGAGGCCGGCGAGAAAAGGCAGGAACCAAGGGATCGCGCCCGGCGCACCCACCGCCAGGAGGACGATCAGCGCCGCTCCGAATAGGGTCTGTGGCCAGAGCACGGTGAATGCCTCGCTCCAGGCGAGCCGGTAACGGTCGCGGCGCTGGGCGTTCCAAGCGATGGTGCGCCCGAACATGAGCGCGACCATGAACAGAGTCTGGCCGACCATGGAGATAGGAACGAGCAGGAAGGTGAAGATGGTCTCGACCACGCCGCCGATCAGCAGCCGCGCCGTTCCTCCATATCGCCCTGCCGAACGCAAGATCGCATCGGCAAGACCGGCGAGTTTAGGCGTGAAATACATAACCAACCAAGTGACGTAGAACGCGAGCGCTGATCCGGTCGGGAATGCCATTTCGGCAGGCCAGATCACTGCCGTGACTGCCGCAAGTACGATGAAGAGGACCAGGCCGGCAACGCCTATGAACATCTGGATCGCGAACAGGATGTTGAACCGGCTGGTGGGCAACCGCGGCAGAT
>JAUSIF010000041.1 GCA_030648135.1 Xanthobacteraceae bacterium | reverse complement strand
GGCAAGATCGTGCGCGCGCCCAAGTTCGACGATCGGCGCTATTTCCGCTATGGCCCCGATTATCGCGCCGAGGATATGGCGACCGCGCTCGAGTGGTCGGCGTTTACGGGCGCGGGCGGCGGTTACCAGGGCGCCGTGGAGATGTGCAACAACAACGGCGCCTGCCTGAAGGCGGTGGGCGGCGTCATGTGTCCGAGCTATCGCGTCACCCGCGACGAGCGCGACGTCACCCGCGGGCGCGCCAATACATTGCGGCTCGCGATCACCGGCCAGCTTGGGCCCGGCGCTTTCACCTCCGACGAAATGGCCGAGACGCTGAAGCTTTGCGTCTCCTGCAAGGGTTGCCGGCGCGAATGCCCGACCGGCGTCGATATGGCGCGGATGAAGATCGAGGTTTTGGCCGCGCGGGCCAAGAAACATGGACTGTCGCTGCACGATCGGCTGGTTGGCTATCTGCCGCGCTATGCGCCTTATGCGGCGCGTTTTCCCTGGCTGCTCAATCTCCGCGACGCGCTTCCCGGCGCGGCGAAATTGTCGGAGGCGCTTGCGGGTTTCAGCGCGCGGCGCAGTTTGCCGAAGTGGCGAACGGACATATTCGACGACGACTATGCGCGGACATTCCCGCCCTACCTGCGCGACGAACCCGGGTCTATTGTAAGGGCGACGCTGGTCGACCCGCCTCCTTCCGTACTTCGCGCGCCAGGATCCTCGGAAAGACGAGGAGATCCATCGCGACCCGACGTCTTCCTTTTCGCCGATACCTTCAACCGCTACTTCGAACCCGAGAATCTCGATGCCACGCTCATCGTGCTGCACGCTGGCGGCTATCGCGTACACATCGCGCAGGCGTTCGATGGACCATTGCGCCCGCTCTGTTGCGGCCGCACCTTTCTTGCCATCGGCAAGGTCGACGAGGCCCGGCGCGAGGCGGAGCGCACAGTCGCTGCGCTCAAGCGTTACGTCGATTGCGGGATTCCGGTCATCGGACTCGAGCCAAGCTGCCTCTTGACCTTCCGCGACGAGGTGCCTGCAATATTGAAAGACGAGGCCGCGAAAACTGTTGCGCAACATACCGTGCTGCTCGAGGAATTCATCGCGCGCGAGATTGCAGAGGGGCGATGCAATCTTCCGCTCGCGCCTATCGCTAAGCGCGCGCTTGTGCATGGCCACTGCCACCAGAAAGCGTTCGATGTCTTTCGCCCGGTGGAGACGGTGCTGAAGCTCATCCCCGGTCTCGCGGTGGAGACGGTTGAATCGAGTTGCTGCGGCATGGCGGGAGCCTTTGGCTACGCCGCCGACACCATCGGCGTCTCCCTTGCCATGGGCGAATTGTCCTTGCTTCCGGCGGTGCGCAAGGCCGCCCCCGACACGATCGTCGTCGCCGACGGCACTTCCTGCCGCCAGCAGATTCGCGATGGAACGGGGCGCGAAGCGATGCATGTCGCCCGCGTGCTGGCGGCGAGTCTTGCTGCCGAAGAAGTATGTCGCGGCGGCCGAAAGCCGTAACCGGCTAGCCGTAGAACAGATCGACCAGCGTGAGCGAAATCGCCGGCACGTAGGTGCACAGCATCAGCACCACGAACAGCGCGAAGATCAAGGGCAGATTGACCTTGGTGGTCTCCCAGATATCGGATTTGGCGATGGCGCAGGCGGTCATCAGCACGCTCGCGACCGGCGGCGTCTGCTGGCCGATGGCGAGGTTCAACGTCACCACCAGCCCGAAATGAATCGGATCGATGCCGACCGCCGTCACCATCGGCATGACGATCGGGATCACCAGGATGATCGCCGCCGCCGAGTGCAGGAACATGCCGAGAATCAGAAAAACGACGTTCAGGATCAAGAGCACCATGTACTTGTCGGAGGTGATGCCGGTGATGCCCATCGCGAGCTTTTGCGGCAGCTGCGCCTCGGTCAGGAAAGTGCCGACCAGCGCCGAACTCGCGACCAGCAGCATGACGACCGCGGTCTGCACGCCGCCGTCGACGCAAGCCTTGCGCAGTTCGCGATAATTGATATCGCGGTAGATAACCAATCCGAGGAACAGGGCGGCGACGACAGCCATGCCGGCGCCCTCGGTGGCGGTGACGAAGCCGCCGAAAATGCTGCCGAGAATCGTGATCGGCAGGATGAAGGCCCAGATCGCCTCCTTGAAGGTCTGCCATACGCGCGAAAGCTGGAAGCGCTCTTCGATCGGCAGATTGTAGCGCCTGGCCTGCCAATAGGCGGCGAGCGCGAGGCCGAAGCCGCCGATAATCCCCGGAACGATGCCGGCGACGAACAGCTTCACCACCGAAGTCTGCGCCATCACCGCGTAGAGGATCATCGGGATCGACGGTGGGATGATGATGGCGAGACTCGCCGCCGAGGAGACGGTCGCTGCGGCGAGTTCCTTGGAATAGCCGCGCGCGCGCATCGCCGGGATAAGGATAGTGCCGAGCGCGGCCACGTCCGCGACGGCGGAGCCGGAAATCTCGGCGAAGAACATGGAAGCGCCGATCGACACCATCGACAGGCCGCCGCGGATGAAGCCGACCAGCGCCGAAGCGAACGCAATCAGCCGTCGCGAGATCGACGACGCGTTCATGATCGCA
>JAUSIF010000038.1 GCA_030648135.1 Xanthobacteraceae bacterium | reverse complement strand
GCGCTTCACGCCGAAGCGCGGACGCGAAATCCCGCTGTTCGTCGCCGGGCTGCCGATTTTCTCGCGGGCTTATTATTCGAAACGGAATTTCGAGGATTCGACGCTGGAGGTGCCGCAGGGCTCCGGTCCCTATAAGGTCGGCCGTTTCGAATCCGGCCGCTATATCGAATTCGAGCGGGTCAAGGACTGGTGGGGCGCGGATTTGCCCGTCAGCCGCGGCCTCAATAATTTCGACGTGGTGCGGTTCGAATATTATCGCGACCGCGACGTCGCCTTCGAGGGCTTCACCGCGCGCTCCTATCTCTTCCGCGAGGAATTCACCTCGCGCATCTGGGCGACGCGTTATAATTTTCCGGCGCTCAAGGACGGCCGGGTGAAACGCGAAGTCATTTCCGACGACACGCCCTCGGGCGCGCAGGGCTGGTTCATGAATACCCGGCGCCAAAAATTCAAGGACCCGCGCGTGCGCGAGGCGATCATCCTCGCCTTCGATTTCGAATGGACCAACAAAAACGTCATGTACGGCGCCTACGACCGCACCCACTCCTTTTTTCAGAATTCGGACATGATGGCGACGGGCAAGCCCGCGGCCGACGAAATCGCGCTGCTGGAGCCGTTCCGGAACAAGTTGCCCGAGGCAGTCTTCGGCGAGCCGTTTTTGCCGCCGGTCAGCGACGGGTCGGGGCAGGACCGCGCGCTCTTGCGCCGCTCAGCACAGCTCCTGCAGGACGCGGGTTATGCGATCAAGGACGGCAAGCGCGTCAACGAGAAGGGCGAGCGCATCACCATCGAATTCCTGAACGAGGAGAGCAGCTTTCAGCCGCACCATAATCCCTTCATCAAGAACCTCGGCACCATCGGGATCGAGGCCACGTTTCGGCTGGTCGATCCGGTGCAATATCGCGCCCGCGTCGACGAGTTCGATTTCGACATCACGGTGGAGCGTTTCAATCTATCCGCGACGCCCGGCGAATCGATGCGCGTTTTTTTCACTTCGCAGGCGGCGGCGACCAAGGGCACGCAAAATCTCTCCGGCATTTCCGACCCGGTGGTGGACGCGTTGGTCGAGCGCGTGATCGAGGCGAAAGACCGCGCCACGCTCACCGCCGCCTGCCGGGCGCTCGACCGGGTGCTGCGCGCCGGGCGCTATTGGGTGCCGCATTGGTACAAGCCGACGCATTGGATCGCCTATTGGGACGGGTTCGGGCGGCCGGCGGCGAAGCCGCGCTATGCCCGCGGCATCCCGGAAACCTGGTGGGACGCGGGCAAGGCGCAGCGGGGCGGTTGACGGCCCGGACGAACGCACGCAGTTTGTGAGTGACTGGAAGCGCTTCACGCATCGAGCCGCGAGGATCGGATGACCGCCTATATCCTGCGCCGCATCTTGCTGATGATCCCGACGCTGTTCGGGATCCTGTTCGTCTCGTTCGTGGTGATCCAGTTCGCGCCCGGCGGGCCGGTCGAGCGCGTGATCGCGCAACTCACCGGCCAGGACACCTCGGCCACTTCGCGCATTTCGGGCAGCGGCGCCGGCGAGCTCATGCGGCAGGGCACGATCGGGAGCGGAGCCGCGGCCGACCCGGTCGCCTCCAAATATCGCGGCGCCCAGGGGCTCGATCCGCAATTCATCAAGGAGCTCGAGCGCCAGTTCGGCTTCGACAAGCCGGCGCATGAGCGCTTCTTCCTGATGGTCTGGAACTTCGCGCGCTTCGATTTCGGCAAGAGCTATTTCCGCGACGCCCGCGTCATCGACCTCATCATCGAAAAGATGCCGGTCTCGATCTCGCTCGGACTGTGGATGACGCTGCTCACTTATGCGATCTCGATTCCGCTCGGCATCGCCAAGGCGGTGCGCGACGGCTCGCGGCTCGACGTGTGGAGCTCGGCGTTCATCGTCGTGGGCTACGCGGTGCCTGGTTTCCTGTTCGCGATCCTGTTGATCGTGTTGTTCGCCGGCGGATCGTTCTTCTCGATCTTCCCGCTGCGCGGCCTCACCTCGGACAATTTCTCGATGCTCGCCTGGTATGAGAAACCGTTCGATTATTTCTGGCACCTGACCCTGCCGCTCATCTCCATGGCGCTCGGCGCCTTCGCCACCATGACGCTGCTCACCAAGAACTCGTTCCTCGACGAGATCCGCAAGCAATATGTGATCACGGCGCGGATGAAGGGCCTGTCCGAGCGCCGCGTGCTGTACGGGCACGTGTTTCGCAACGCCATGCTGATCATCATCGCGGGCTTTCCCGGCGCTTTCATCCACGCCTTCTTCACCGGCTCGCTCCTGATCGAGACCATCTTCTCGCTCGACGGGCTCGGGTTGCTCGGCTTCGAAAGCGTGCTCAACCGCGACTATCCGGTCGTATTCGCGACGCTCTATATCTTTTCGCTGGTCGGCCTGGTGGTGAATCTGATCTCGGATCTCACCTACACCTGGGTCGACCCGCGCATCGATTTCGAGACGCGGGAGGCGTGATGGACGCGCCGGCTCCGCCGAAACCGCTCGAGACGGCCATCATCACTCCGATGAGAGCGGTGGCGCCGCCACGGCGCGGCCAGGTCTCGCTGTCGCCGATCAACCGGCGGCGCTGGCAGAACTTCAAGTCGAACCGCCGCGGCTGGTGGTCGTTCTGGATTTTCCTGGTCCTGTTCGTCCTCAGCCTGTTCGCCGAGTTCATCGCCAACGACAAGCCGTTCCTGGTGGTCCATGACGGCCGTTGGTATGCCCCGGTGTTCGTGCGCTATGCCGAGACCGCCTTCGGCGGCGACTTCGAGACCGAGGCCGATTATCGCGATCCCTATCTGCAGAAGCTTGTCGCCGCGAAGGGCGGCCATATGATCTGGCCGCTGATCCGCTATCGTTACGACACCCACAATCTCGATCTGCCGACGCCGGCGCCGTCGCCGCCGACCTGGCTGCTCAGCGAGGAACAATGCCGCTCGGTGGTCGAGCGGAAAGGATTGCGCGGCTGCCACGATCTGGAATCGAACTGGCTCGGCACCGACGATCAGGGCCGCGATCTGGTCGCGCGCCTGATCTACGGCTTCCGCATCTCGGTGCTGTTCGGATTGACGCTCACGCTCATCTCGTCGGCGATCGGCGTTGCTGCCGGCGCGGTGCAGGGATATTTCGGCGGCTGGACCGATCTTTTGTTCCAGCGCTTCATCGAGATCTGGACCTCGGTTCCCTCGCTCTATCTGCTCCTGATCATTTCTTCGGTGTTAGTGCCAGGCTTCTTCGTGCTGCTCGGGATCTTGCTGTTATTCTCCTGGGTCTCGTTGGTGGGGCTGGTGCGGGCGGAGTTTCTGCGCGCGCGCAACCTCGAATATGTGATGGCGGCGCGCGCGCTCGGCGTCTCCAATATCGTGCTGATGTTCCGCCACGTGCTGCCGAACGCCATGGTCGCGACCCTCACCTTCCTCCCGTTCATTCTTTCCAGCTCGGTGATGACGCTGACCGCCCTCGACTTTCTCGGCTTCGGCTTGCCGCCGGGCTCGCCTTCGCTCGGCGAGATGCTGGCGCAGGGCAAATCCAACGTGCAGGCGCCCTGGCTGGGCTTGACCGGCTTCTTCGCCGTCGCGATCTTGCTCTCGCTCCTTATTTTCGTGGGCGAGGCGGTACGCGACGCTTTCGATCCGCGCAAGGCATTCACATGAACGCCGCCGACCCGCTGTTGAAGATCGAGGATCTTTCGGTCGTTTTTCGCCAGTCCGGGCGCGAGACCACCGCCGTCAATAAAGTGTCTTTCGACATCAAACCGGGCGAGACCGTCGCGCTGGTCGGCGAATCGGGCTCCGGCAAGTCGGTCACCGCGCTTTCGATCCTGAAGCTCCTGCCCTATCCCTCCGCGCGCCATCCCTCGGGCCGAATCTTCTTCAAGGGCCGCGATCTGCTCGCGCTCACCGAAGACGAGATTCGCCACGTGCGCGGCAACGACATCACCATGGTGTTTCAGGAACCGACGACCTCGCTCAATCCGCTGCATACGGTGGAACGGCAAATCGCCGAGGTGCTGGCGATCCACCGCGGCCTGTCCGGCGCTGCAGCGCGGACGCGGGTGATCGAGCTCTTATCCGAGGTCGGCATCCCCGATCCGGAGGCGCGGCTCGCCTCCTATCCGCACCAGCTCTCGGGCGGGCAGCGCCAGCGCGTGATGATTGCCTTGGCGCTCGCCAACGAGCCCGACCTCTTCATCGCCGACGAGCCCACCACCGCGCTCGACGTCACCGTGCAGGCGCAGATCCTGAAGCTCTTGCGCGAGCTGCAGAAACGACTCGGCATGGCGATGCTGTTCATCACCCACGACCTCGGCATCGTGAAGAAGATCGCCGAGCGGGTGTGCGTGATGCAGGGCGGGCGGATCGTGGAGCAGGGTCCGGTCGAGGAAATTTTCCAGGCCCCCAAGCACGCTTATACCCGCGCTTTGCTCGCGGCCGAGCCGAAAGGCGAACCGGCGCAACCGCGGCCGCAAGCGCCCATCGTCGTGTCGACCGATGACGTGCGGGTGTGGTTTCCGGTGCGGCGCGGCTTCCTGCGGAAAACGGTCGGCTATATCAAGGCCGTGGACGGGATCTCGCTTGCGATCCGCCGCGGCGAGACCCTGGGCGTGGTCGGCGAATCGGGCTCGGGCAAGACCACGCTGGGCTTGGCGCTCCTGCGCCTCATTTCGAGCCGAGGCCCGATCGTCTTCCTCGGCAAGCCGATCCAGGACCTCAAGTTTCGCGCCATGCGGCCGTTCCGCCGCGACATGCAGGTCGTGTTCCAGGACCCCTATGGCTCGCTGTCGCCCCGCATGTCGATCGCCGAGGTCGTGGGCGAGGGCTTGCGCGTCCATCATCCGCAGCTCGACGAGGCCGCGCGCGACGTCCGAGTCGTCGCAGCGCTCGAAGACGTCGGCATCGACCCGGAGACGCGCGACCGTTATCCGCATGAATTCTCCGGCGGTCAGCGACAGCGCATCGCGGTCGCGCGCGCCATGGTGCTGGAACCCACCTTCGTCGTGCTCGACGAGCCCACCAGCGCGCTCGACATGATGATCCAGGCGCAGATCGTCGATCTCCTGCGCGAGCTGCAGAAGAAGCGTGACCTCACCTACATGTTCATCAGCCACGATCTGAAGGTGATCGCTGCGCTGGCGAGCCACGTGCTGGTGATGCAGGCCGGCAAGGTGGTCGAGCAAGGCAAGGCCGCGGAACTGTTCGCCAAGCCGAAATCCGACTACACCCGCGCGCTGTTCGCCGCCGCCTTCGAGCTGGAGACCGCCGGCGAGGGCGTCGTCGCGCAATAGCAATGTCGACGATTCTTCTCGTCATCGCCGGCTGGGATCCCGAAGCGTGGCTCGCGCGTTTTCGCGCGCTTGGCGGTGGGCGCGAGGTTCGGCTGTGGCCCGATGTCGGCGATCCCGCGAATATCGATTATGCCTGCGTCTGGAAGCCGCCGGCGGGCCTCTTCGCGACGCTGCCGTGCTTGCGTGCGATCTTCTCGCTCGGCGCCGGTGTCGATCATCTAATCGAGGATGTCGCGCTGCCGGCGGTGCCGATCGTGCGCATCGTCGATTCCAACCTCACTCGGCGCATGACCGAATATGTCGTCCTGCACGTGCTTTTGCATCACCGGCGCATGAAGCTCTACGAAGCACAGCAACATGCACGGCAATGGCGCGACGACATCGAAAGGCCCGCGAGCGAAGTGCGGGTCGGCATCCTGGGCATGGGCGTGCTCGGCCGCGCCGCCGCCGAAGCGCTGGTGCAGATCGGCTTCCGCGTCGCCGGCTGGAGCCGGTCGCGGAAATCGATCCCCGGCGTCGAGACTTTCGCTGGCAAGACCGAGCTTCGCCGTTTTCTGGCGCGCACGGATATTCTCGTTTGCATGTTGCCGCTCACGCCGGCGACGCGCGGGTTGCTTTCATATGATCTATTTCGCGGTCTCGCCCGCGACGGCGTGCTCGGTGCCCCGGCGCTGATCAATGCCGGGCGCGGCGGCCTGCAGGTCGAGGTCGACATTCTGCGCGCGCTCGACGACGGCACGCTGATCGGCGCGAGCCTCGACGTGTTCGAGACCGAACCGCTGCCGCCCGCAAGTCCGTTCTGGACCCATGCCAAGGTCTATGTGACCCCGCACAATGCGGCGCAGAGCGATCCGCAGGCGCTGGTCGCCAACGTGCTCGCGCAGATCGAGCGCCATGAGCGCGGCCTTCCGCTCGAACACATTATCGATCGCAAGCTCGGCTATTGATCGAGCCGCCGCACGGCGGTGACTTCGAGGCCGGCCTGCTTGATGCGCGCGATCGCTTCCACGAGCGGCTCCTCGACCACCTGCATGTGAAAGGCATTGCCATGGATGAGCCTTCCCGGCTCCGAGACAATGCCGATATGTCCCTTCCAGCACACGAGGTCGCCGCGGCGGAGCGATGCGGGATCGCC
>JAUSIF010000034.1 GCA_030648135.1 Xanthobacteraceae bacterium | reverse complement strand
TATTTGTACCTCGACCGGTTCGATCGCCGCATCGCCAAGGCGGTGAACGAGGAGGAGCCGGAGCGCGGACCCGCCCGGCCCAAGGAGCGGCCTATCGCCGCCGAGTGATACCGGCGGTCTAGCCGGACGGGCCGATCTTCCCCACCAGGCGGAATCCTTCCGCCGTTTCCGGCGCGGGCGCGAGCACCACGCCTTCCGCCTCGCGTGGGCTGACTCCGCTGAGCGCGAAGATGGTCGAGCCGTGGGAGACGAGCAGGAGCGTGCCGCTCCCCTTCCAGGCCGCGATGACCGCGCGCAATTCGCGCACCTGCGCCTCGCTCCGCTCGGGACGCCCGAATAGATTATTGAGCGCGGGCAACGTCCCGGCTTCGCCAACCTGCATCAGCTCCGCGGTCTCCCGACAACGGCACCATTGCGAGGATAGCACCCGTTCGATCTCGACTTGGCGCTCGCGCAACAGGCGGCCGAGCGCGCGTGCCTGTTCGTGGCCTTCCTCGACGAGATTGCGCTGGGTCGCGCATTGCTCGAGTTGGAAGCCTTGCGGATCGCCGACCCCTGGCGTGGTCAATCCATGCCTGACGATCGCCACGTGCCCGCCGGCCGCGAGCGCCTTGAGGCCGGCTTCGTCGGCGCGCGCCGGAGGTGCAAGCGCGATGACGGCGCCGAGGACGCAGGCGAGGAGAGGGGCGAGGTGTCCCAAGCTGCGTTCCAATGTCGCGATCAGGCCGCGGCGAAGTTGCCCACGGATTTCGGCGCGAAAGTGCGTTCCATCTCCCGGCGCACGCGCACGGTCTCGTCTTCGGCGATGGCGACGTCGTCCCAGCCGACGACCGCGCCGGCGGCGACCGGCTTCAGCAATTTGACCTTATGGGCGAGACCGATGGGCAACGCGCGCCGCGCGAGCGAATCCTCGGCGCGTAGGAGCTTTCCCCACACCGTATAGCCGCCTTCACCGTCGAGCATATCGCCGGCCTTGAGCGCCTTCTTGGCGATCGCGACCACGTCGGAGCGGAAGGCGTCCGGCGTGCCCGTCGGCTCGTTGCGCAGTGCCGCCGCCGCGACCGAAATGCCGAGCTCAAGCCCGATCAAGTGATAGGGCCGGTAGAGCGCGCAGTAGCGGCCGGAAGCGTCGGTCGCCATGCCGTATTCGGAAAAGCAGCGCCGGGTATAGGCGGCGCGCGCATCCTCGCTGCCCGCCTCGAACACCACATAAACGCCCCAGCGCAGATCGCGGGCGACCGGCTTGCCATCGCGCTCGATGCAGGAGATGACTTCGACCAGCCCGGACTCTTGCAGCACGCCGCCGGCCGCGCGCGGAATCAGTACGCGCGCGAGATCCTCGGCGCCGCAGGGCGGAAAGGCGAGGCCGTCGCGCGGCGCCTTGAGGCCGGTCGCATTGGAGATCGCGGCCATTTCGATCGCCGACTTGGTGCCGTCGAGGAAGCTGTTGAACATCTGCGCGTTCATGCCGCCGGCAGCGGCGGCCTCCGCCGTCATGCCGTAATGTTCCCACACCGTGTCGGGCGTCGAGCGCTCGTAGCCCGGCAGATATTTCGTACCCTTGCCGGCGGCGACCACGCGGAAGCCTGCGGCCCCGGCCCAGTCCACCATCTCGCACACCAGCGCCGGCTGGTCGCCATAGGCCATGGAATAGACCAGTCCGGCCTTGCGCGCGCGCTCGGCCAACAGCGGACCCGCCAGCACGTCGGCCTCGACCGTGACCAGCACGATATGGCGACCGTGCTCGACCGCGGCGAGCGCATGGCGAATGGCGGCGGCGGGGCTGCCGGTCGCATCGATGATCACGTCGAGATCGGCGGCGATCAGCGCCATCGCATCCTCGGTGACGACGGTGCGCCCGGTTTTCAGCGCGCTGCTAAAATCCTTCGCGATCTGGGAGGAGAGATCCCAGCCGGTGCGCTCGAGGGCGGCGCGGGCGCGCGCGCCCGAAAGGTCGGCGACGCCGAGCAGATGCAGCCCGACGGTGGTACGCGCCTGGGCGAGGAACATGGAACCGAACTTGCCGGCTCCGATCAGGCCGACGCGGACCGGACGGCCTTCCTCGGCACGTTTGCGCAATAGACGAGCGAGGTTCATGGCGTCCTCCCAGAAAAGAGCAATCTAAGGGGTATGCGGGCGGTGGCAAGCCATGCTTGGCCGAGCGCTGGCGGGAAATAGATGGGAAGGCTATAGGCTTGCTGAACCTCGGGAGCACAAGATGAGCCAGGCGCGGATCAGGACTGAAACAGGTGCCGCGCGCGCCTCCTTCGACTGGGCCGACCCGTTCGACCTGGAAAGCCAGCTCAAAGAGGAAGAGCGCCAGGTGCGCGACACCGCGCGCGCTTACGCCCAGGACAAGCTTATGCCGCGCGTGATCGCGGCTTATCGCGAGGAAAAATTCGACCGCGCCATCGTGAGCGAGATGGGAAAGCTCGGGCTCCTCGGCGCCACCATTCCCGAGGCTTACGGCGGCGCCGGCCTCGGTTACATCTGCTACGGGCTCGCCGTGCGCGAGATCGAGCGGGTCGATTCCGGCTTCCGCTCGTCCATGAGCGTGCAGTCCTCTCTGGTCATGTATCCGATCCATGCCTATGGCGACGAGAACCAGCGCCAGAAATATCTGCCGAAACTCGCCTCCGGCGAGCTGGTCGGGTGTTTCGGCCTGACCGAGCCCGATTTCGGCTCCGATCCCGGCGGCATGCGCACGCGCGCGGAAAAGACCAAGAGCGGCTATCGCCTTACCGGGGCGAAGACCTGGATCACCAACTCGCCCATCGCCGATCTATTTCTCGTCTGGGCGAAGTCCACCGCCCACGGCGACGAGATCAGAGGTTTTCTGTTGGAGCGGGCCTTGCAGGGGCTTTCCACCCCGAAAATCACGGGTAAACTATCCATGCGCGCGTCCTCGACCGGCGAGATCGTGCTCGATGGAGTGGAAGTGCCGGAGGAGGCGCTTCTGTCCAACGTCAGCGGCCTCAAGGGCCCGTTCGGCTGCCTCAATCGCGCGCGCCTCGGCATTTCCTGGGGCGCCATGGGTGCCGCCGAATTCTGTTTCGCCACCGCGCGCAATTATGTGCTCGAGCGCAAGCAGTTCGGACGGCCGCTCGCCGCCAACCAGCTCATCCAGAAGAAGCTCGCCGACATGGAGAGCGAGATCGCGCTCGGGCTGCAGGCGAGCTTGCGGGTCACGCGGCTGATGGACGAGGGGCGCTGCCCGCCGGAAGCGGTTTCGATCGTCAAGCGCAACAATTGCGGCAAGGCGCTCGAGATCGCGCGCAGCGCGCGCGACATGCTGGGCGCCAACGGGATCTCGGACGAGTATCACGTCATGCGCCACGTCGCCAATTTGGAGACGGTCAATACCTACGAGGGCACCCACGATATCCACGCCTTGATCTTGGGGCGCGCCATCACCGGCATTCAGGCGTTCTGTTGATGCGGGAAGGAACAATGGTCGAATTCAAAAAATATAATCCGGACGGCATCGCCAAACCGCGTTCGCCCTATTGCCACGTCAATGAGGTGAAGGGAGCCTCGAAGCTCGTCTTCCTCGCCGGGCAGGTTCCGTTGGACCAGGCGGGAAACGTGGTGGGCGCTGACGACTTCGAGAAACAATGCACGCAGGTCTATGCCAATATCGAAACGGCGCTCAAGGCGGCGGGAGCGGAGTGGAAACACGTGGTCCAGCTCACCAGCATTCTGGTGCGCGCCGAGGATATCGAGAAATTCGGCGCCTACCGGCAGCGCGAATTCCCCCAGCTGTTCCCGAACGGCGCCTATCCGCCCAACACCCTGATGATCATCAGCCGGCTGGCGAACCCGGCGTTTCGGATCGAGGTGCAGGCCGTCGCCGCGCTCTGATCAGAGGAGAGCGGCGATTTTGGCGAAGGCCGGATGCTCGGCGATCGCGCTTTCCAGCCGAGGGATGGCGACGACGCCGGCCGGCAGTGCGAAAGGCGCAATCGACGCGGCCGTCTCGGCGAGCGGTACCGGGCTCTCCGGAGTCTCGCTCACCACCACGGCCACAATCTGCAAGCCGCGCCGCTTGAGCACGTCGAGGGCGCTGAGCGTGTGGCTGAGCGTGCCGAGATAGCTGCCGGCGACGAGGACGACTGGGAGCGCGAGCGCCTCGATCAGGTCGAGTACCGTGCGGCCCTCGCCGAGCGGCACCATCACGCCACCAATACCTTCGATGAAGAGCGTGCCGCGATGGGCGTCAACGGCGCGGCGGCAGAAATCAACTACGGCGTTGAAATTGACGCTGCTTCCCTCTTTCTTCGCCGCCATGACCGGCGAGAGGGGAGCGCGAAAACGCCAGGGGGCGATGCGCGCGATCTCGTCCAGGTTTGCCGGCCGCCCGAGTGCCGCGAGAAGATGCGCCGGATCGCTGACCACCGCGTTGGCGGGATCGAAGCCGCTCACCAGCGGCTTCAGCGCCGCCACCGTCTTTCCTTCGCCGCGCAAGTGACGGATCAGGCCAGCGGTGACGAAGGTCTTGCCGATGTCGGTGCCGGTCGCGGTGACGAAGATCGCGCTCACGGCTTCAGCTTTTGAGGATGCGGGTGCGCACGATGCCGGCGAGCCGCGCGATCTCCTCGTCCGGATGCGCGGCGCTAAAGGTGAGGCGCAGGCGCGCGGTGCCCTCGGGCACGGTCGGCGGCCGGATGGCGACGGCGAGGAAACCTTCCTCCTGCAAGAGACGCGAGGCGGCGAGTGCGGCTTCGGATTCTCCGATCAGCACCGGAACGATCGGGCTTTGCGCCTCCGGCAGACCGACTTGCCGGGTGAAGGCTTTGGCTTTTCGGAGCGGCAGCGCCGCGTAATCGGGCTCGCGCTCGATCAAGTCGATGGCGGCGATGGCGGCGGCGACGGTTGCTGGCGGAAGCCCGGTCGAATAGATCAGGGTGCGGGCGCGGTTGCGGACAAGATCGATGACCGGAGCGGAGGCGCACAGATAGCCGCCATAGCCACCGATCGCCTTCGACAGCGTGCCCATTTGCAACGGCACGTCGGCCTTGCGGCCGTTCGCGAAGTTCGAGCCGCGCCCGCCGCCGATGACGCCGATGCCGTGGGCGTCGTCGGAGAGGAGCCAGGCGTCGTGGCGGCGCGCGAGCGCGGCGAGTTCATGCAGCGGCGCGAGGTCCCCGTCCATGGAGAAGACCCCGTCGGTCGCGATCAACACATGCGGATGCCTGGCGCGATGCAGCCTGAGCAGCCGCTCGGCATCGCTCGTATCGTTGTGGCGGAAGGCGATGACCGTGCCCTTGGCGAGTTGCGCGCCGGCCCAGATACAGGCGTGCGCAAGCTCGTCGATCAGCACCAGATCCTCGTGCCCAGTCAAAGCCGGGATGATCCCGCTGTTCGCGAGATAGCCGGAGCCGAACACGCAACAGGCCTCCGTGTCCTTGAGGCGGGCGAGCCGCACCTCCAACTCCGCGAACAGCGGATGATTGCCGGTGACGAGCCGTGAGGCGCCCGCGCCCACGCCATGCAGCCGGATCGCCTCGATCGCCGCCGCTTTTATCCTCGGATGCTGGGTGAGATTGAGATAATCGTTGCAGGAGAAGGAGATGAGCCGACGCCCGTTGCGTACGATATAGATACCGCCCTCGCGCGCGCTGTCGATGAGCGTGCGGCGGAGGTGCTGGGCCTCCAGTTGCGTGAGCTTCCCGGCCGCGAACTGATCGAGCGAGGGAAGGGCAGCGTCGGAGGCCGGTGCTTTGGCTTGACGGCTCATGGGCCTAGCGTTACCCGGACCTTTCCTCCAATGCAAAACGATTGAGACCGCAGTAGAATAACCCATGTCCAAGATTGCAGTGAAAGCGGCCGATTCCGGGCGGGCCAGCCAGAGCGGCGCCATCCGCCACGACTGGACCCGCGAACAGGTACGCGCGCTGTTCGCCATGCCTTTCCCGGAACTCATGTACGAGGCCCAACGCATCCATCGGCTGCATTTCGACTCCTGCGAGGTGCAGATTTCGACGCTGCTATCGATCAAGACCGGCGGCTGCCCGGAAGACTGCGCCTATTGCCCGCAAAGCATCCATTACAAGACCGGTGTGAAGGCCGAAAAAATCATGCGCCTCGATGCGGTGTTGGCGGAAGCCCGCGCCGCCAAGACGGCCGGCGCCCAACGCTTCTGCATGGGTGCGGCCTGGCGCGAGCCCAAGGACCGCGACCTCGATCAGGTCTGCTTGATGGTCGCGGGCGTCAAAGCCATGGGGCTCGAGACCTGCGCCACGCTCGGCATGTTGACCGCGCCGCAAGCGTCGCGCCTGAAACAGGCGGGCCTCGATTATTACAATCACAACCTCGACACCTCACCCGAATATTACAGCCAAATCATCACCACCCGCACCTATCAGGATCGGCTCGATACGCTCACGCACGTGCGCGATGCCGGCATCCACGTCTGCTGCGGCGGCATCGTCGGCATGGGCGAAGGCGAGGAGGATCGCATCGGCATGATCGCCACGCTTGCAAGCCTCCCGGTCCATCCCGAGAGCGTGCCGATCAATCTTTTGGTGCAGGTCGAGGGTACACCGCTCGCGGCCGGGAAGACGCTCGCTCCGCTCGACTTCGTGCGCGTGATCGCGGCCGCGCGCATCACCATGCCGGCCTCGGTGGTGCGGCTCTCGGCCGGCCGCGAGGACATGAGCGACGAAACCCAGGCGCTTGCCTTCCTCGCCGGCGCGAATTCGATCTTCTACGGGCCGAAGTTGCTCACCACGCCCAATCCGGAGCGCGACCGCGATATGGCGTTGCTTGACCGGCTCGGCCTCATCCCGATGTCGGACTGAGGGGGCGCTCGCGTGCGTAACCCGCGGCCCGGCTGGTACGACGCCGGTCTTTCGCATATCTGGCTGCCCTACGCGCAGATGAAGACCGCGGCGCCGCCGCTCGCGGTCGCTGCGACCCACGGCACCCGCATCATGCTCGCCGACGGGCGCGAGCTCGTCGACGGCATCGCGTCGTGGTGGACCGCCTGCCACGGCTACAATCATCCGCACATCGGCATGGCGATCGCGCGCCAGCTCGAAAAAATGCCGCATGTGATGCTGGGCGGTCTCGTGCACGAGCAGGCGATGACGCTCGCGCGCCGGCTCGCGGCGCTCCTGCCTGGCGATCTCGATCATGTTTTTTTCTCCGAGTCGGGCTCGGTCTCGGTCGAGATCGCGTTGAAGATGGCGGTGCAATATTGGCTCAATCGGGGTGTGCGCGGCCGTAAGAAGTTCGTTGCCTTCAAGGGCGGCTATCACGGCGACACCACCGGCGCCATGGCGGTGGGCGATCCGGCAATCGGCTTTCACGCCGAGTTCAAGGGATTGCTGCCCGATCAATTCGTCGTCGATCTACCGCGGGACGAGGAGAGTACGGCGGCGTTCGAACGATTATTGGAGGATCGCGCCGACGAGCTCGCTGGCATCATCGTCGAGCCGCTGGCGCAGGGCGCGGGCGGCATGCGCTTTCATGATGCGGAGGTGTTGCGCCGCCTGCGCGCCGCCGCCGATCGCTACGAGCTACTCTTGATCTTTGATGAAATTTTCACCGGCTTCGGGCGTACCGGAAAAATGTTCGCCTGCGTGGAGGCGGGCGTCGTCCCCGATATCGTGACGTTGTCCAAGGCACTCACCGGCGGCACGCTGCCGCTCGCGGCCACCATCGCGCGCGCCAAGGTGTTCGACGCCTTTTGGTCCGACGACCCCCTGCACGCGCTGATGCACGGGCCGACCTATGCGGGCAATGCGCTCGCCTGCGCCGCGGCGAACGCCTCGCTCGATCTGTTCGAGCACGAGCCGCGCCTGGAGCAAATCGCCGCCATTGAGAAGACCCTTGCGCGCGATCTCGCGCTCTGCCGCGATCTGCCGGGCGTCGTGGACGTGCGGACGAAGGGCGCGATCGGAGTGGTCGAGCTCAAACGCATCGACGATCTCGCGGATCTCCGCCGCCGCTTCGTCAAGGCCGGCGTGTTCGTGCGGCCGTTCGGCTCGATCGTCTATCTCACCCCCGCCTTTACCATCGAGGCGGAGGATTTGGCGCGGCTCACCGGAGCGATCGTGAAGGTGCTCGGCGGGAGGATGGAGCAGAAGGTCAAGAAGGCGAAGCAGGCGAAATGAACGAAGGCCAGTCTGAAACCGAAATGGCGGATATAATGCCGGCGATCGAGGAATTCTGATGCACAAGCCCGCAACCCAAGCTTCAGCCTCGCTCCGGCCGCGCACCGGCGCGCGGTTGCTCGTTGATGCGCTCGCCGGACATGGGCTCCGCCATGCCTTCAGCGTGCCGGGCGAGAGTTTTCTCGCCGTGCTCGATGCCTTGTCCGACAGCCCGATCGACTTCGTGGTGTGCCGGCAGGAGGGCGGCGCCGCTATGATGGCGGAAGCCGCCGGCAAGCTCACCGGCAAACCCGGCCTCTGCTTCGTCACCCGCGGTCCCGGCGCCACCAATGCGAGCTCCGGCGTGCACGTGGCGCGACAGGATTCCACGCCCATGCTTCTGTTCGTCGGCAATGTCGCGCGCGGCTTCCGCGGCCGCGAGGCGTTTCAGGAAATCGACTGCAAGGCTGTGTTCGGGACGCTCGCAAAATGGGTGGTGGAGATCGACGCGGCCGCGCGCGTACCGGAGCTGGTCGCCGAAGCGCTGCGCGCCGCGACGCATGGGCGGCCGGGACCGGTGGTGGTTTCGATCCCCGAGGACATGCTCACCGAGGAAGCCGCGGTCGCCGACGCGCCCGCGGTCGAGTCCGACGAAATCAGTCCGAAACCTGCCGACATGATCCGGCTGCAGCAGATGCTCGGCACCGCCGAGCGCCCGCTCGCGATCGTGGGCGGGAGCCGCTGGTCGGAGCAGGCGGTGGCGGCGCTCACACGCTTCGCCGCGCGCTTCGATCTGCCGGTGGTGGCGAGCTTCCGCCGCCAGATGCTGTTTCCGGCCGATCACGATTGCTATGCCGGCGAGCTGGGGCTCGGGCCGAACCCGAAGCTCGCCGAGCGCATCAAGGCGGCCGACCTCGTGCTGCTCCTGGGCGGCAGGCTGGGGGAGGTGCCGAGCCAGGGCTACAAGCTGCTCGGCGTGCCCGATCCCGGCGTGGCGCTCGTCCATGTGCATGTTTCGGCCGACGAGCTCGGCCGCGTCTATCGGCCCGCGCTCGCGATTCATGCGAGCCCGCCGGCATTCACCGCGGCGCTCGAACGGCTCGAGCCGCCGCGCGAGATCAACGAGATCAAGTGGCGAGAATGGCGCGAACGCGCGCGCGCCGACTATCTCGCCTGGTCGGAGGAAATCCCGGCGCATCCGGGCAGCGTGCAGATGGGCACGCTTGTCCGCTTCCTGCGCGAGCGGCTCCCGGCCGATACGATCGTGTGCAACGGCGCCGGCAATTTTTCGGTCTGGGTCCACCGCTTCCATCGCTACCGGAAATACGGCACCCAGCTCGGGCCGGTCTCGGGCTCCATGGGCTATGGCGTGCCGGCGGCGATCGCGGCGAAACGGCTCGCGCCGGACCGCACCGTGGTCGCATTTTCCGGTGATGGAGATTTCCTGATGACCGGGCAGGAATTGGCGACCGCGGTCCAATACGGCCTCGCCATCCGCATTCTCGTCATCGACAACGGCAGCTATGGCACCATCCGCATGCATCAGGAGCGCCATTACCCCGGCCGCGTGTTCGGCACCGACCTCAGGAATCCGGATTTCGCGGCGCTCGCGCGCGCCTATGGCGCGGAGGGCTTCACGGTCGCGCGCGACGAGGAAGCCATACCCGCGCTCGCAGCCGCCTTCGCGGCGAAGGGTGCCGCGGTCGTGCATGTGAAGCTCGATATCGACGCGATTCTGCCCACGACCACCTTATCGGCGATCCGCGCCAAGGCGCTCGGCGGGAAGGACAAGAACCGCACCTGAACCTGAACCGGAAAAGCAATCGCGCCCGCCAAGCGGCGAGCGCGATTCGCAAATCCCCGGCGTTTCAAGCGATGCGCGAAGCGCCAATCAATCGATTCATGAACTTGTTGAATCGATCTATGTAACCAGGTCAGCGGCCGATGCGCCCGGTCACCGCGGCGTGCGGAATGTCGGCGCGGGTGAGCCCATGCCGAGCAAGCGCCGCGTCCGAAAGGCGCGACAGCGTCTCGTAACGCTGCTGCATCTCGCGAGCCTCGCGGATGCCGGCGACGACGTCGGCGAAGAAGCGCGTGATGGCCCTGAGCCACGGGGCTTCGCGGGACAGGGTCGTAAGGGTGAGAGCAGTCATAGTGATCCCCAATCTTTGGCTTAATTCCGAGCCCAATATAGGCTGGTATTCCAGCGTTACTACTTAGACTTACCGCATGACAGCAATGTGTCTGCTGCATGGCAATATGACGAAAAATGCAGGTCATCCGGTACCGGCGCCGCCGAATTTTCCGGCCGGGCCGAAACTTGCCTCACCGGGGTGCCTCGGATAGGAAACTGATCTGGCTTCACTCCGCGCTGTTCGCGCTTCGGCGCCCGCGCCGCGACCCGATCGCCGTGATGGGGGATAGTTCAATGGTAGAACAGCGGACTCTGACTCCGTTAATCTAGGTTCGAATCCTAGTCCCCCAGCCAGCATCTCTCAGCCCACGTATTCTCCGACCGGTCATTGCGGCGAAGATCTCGAGTTGTGGCGAGATTCTCCGGACATGGCTGTGGACTGCGCCGAGGTGTACAACGCCCGCTCGTTGTCTCCCAGGCCTTCTTTTCTCCAAAGTTCTGGACTATGTGGAATTAGTACGGGTTTTAAAATTGTAATTAATCAGGAGCTTGGACGCATGCTGCGGTCCCAAAGTTGGAAATTGCATCGCTTCTGCAAGTGACGCCATATCCAAAATGAGTGCACGAGAACTCGATCTGCCGAAGTCCAGTTCTGCTATGGGCGGCAAAGCGGACGATTAGCCCGGTGCTATCTGATTACTGGTTCTGACGCGAAGCGGACCTTCGGGCTCATAACCTGAAGGTCGCAGGTTCAAATCCTGCCCCCGCAACCAAGTAACCCGTCATCTTAAAGAGTTGGCAGGCTCCGACTTTCGGCGCTTATGTTTTGATCGTATTCTGGAAGCACTGTGGAAGTATGAGGACACGCAATCGTAAGTGAATCAACAAGTTGGCGCGAAGAAGAAAGGAAGATTCTCCCTCGGACCCGTCGGGAGAAATTCTAATGAGTGCTCAAGCTGCGTACTCAATCCGCAGATTGAGATCGAGTTCGAGAATCCCGGGAACCAGGACGATTGCCCTTGGACGTCGACCGTTCTCGGACAACGCGAAACGTAGTGCCTCGGCGCAATCGATGAAGATGCCGCCGTTCAGCCCCGACTGATCGAGAACGATCCAATAGCCTTCCTTGTCTTTTCCGACCAGCCAGGGAGAAGACTGCGGTGAAGCGCAACGACGACGTGATTTTCATGGATTGGACGAAATTAGCAAGGGGATACGGTGGATGTCCGCGTTCATGACATTGCCGTTGACGGCGATCAAGGCAGCCATGATGTAACGGCCAGCCGCGAGTTTGCCGTTCAGGTCCGCTTGAAAAGTCAAATCATCAGCCAGAGGAGCGGTACCCGCCAGCACGACGCGGCCTTCATCGTCCATCACCACATACCGGCATTCCGGTGCTGCCCGTTTCAGGATATCGCGCGAGATGGATTGCATCGGTCCCCGGTCAATCCGGTAGCTCCGTTGAAATTTCATGATCGTCTCGATGTCGGCGAAAAGCCTGATGCGGTTTTTTTCCCGCTCGATCTTGGTGACGTAGGCTCTGCGCGGTATCGCGTAGGCGTCATAGGAGCCCACGCCGAGCGGATAGGTCAGGTCCCTGAATGCCTCGAGCGTGACGCTTTCCTTCGACCAGCGCTTCAACCGGTACGGCCCGTTGGTGACCAGGAAGTGGCCGCGAGCCTTGTAGAAGGTAGCAAGCGCCGCCCAACGCTTGCGAGCCTCCTCGGCGCTCACCAGGGACTGAAGAGCGGTGGGACGATAGCCTTCACGTTCGAACGTCTCGATCAGCGACGCCAGTCGTACGTTCATTCGCTCGGAACGGACAAGATCGAGCCATTCGACGCCGCGGCGCGCCGCTTCGTCCTTCGAAAACGCGACCCAACCCCGATCGACGGCTTCCTCCATCAAGACGATCAGATGCCAGGGAAGCGTGCTCCAGGGTGGCGCCACGACCGCGTCTCGCTCCGGGTCCTCGGGCACGACCGTCGCATAGACTTCGACTGTGAATAGCTCGCGAAGGAAATTGACGTCTCCGATCCGGAAGGACTTGGACACCGCGTCACTCCCCGCGGCGCGTAATCCAGCAAGCTGCCGGCGCATGGTAGCGGTCGCAGAGTCGATGAAGGGGTCGTAGTGAGCATCGCTTCCCTCGCTTCGGACGCCCCAGCGATAGGCGAACATATAGGCGTAGAGCAGATCGGCGACATTCGTCCGGGTGCCGTCATGGAAGGCGGAACCGAGCACGCGGTAGGTCAATTTCACCCGGGCGAGCTTGCCCGGCCCGATCGGCTGCAGACGACCGCTCCCCGGCTCGGGCAGCACCGCGTCGGCGGGAATAGCGATCTCGGCGGCTGCGATAGCGGTCGGCTGCGCGGGCGCGCGGCGTTCGACGATCGGCTCGGCGAGAATTGAGAGGCTGACGAAGGTATAGACCACCATCAGCGCAGTGAGCGGAACCTGGGATCGCAGCGCCGCTTGGCGAGATTCGAATACCTGCATCGCCTTCACATGGGCGAGATAGACGGCGGCGATATGCCCAACGACGATCGCGGTAACCGCCGCGTACCAGGCAAAGCGGGCACCGACGATTGCGATGTCGACCCGATATCCGGCGGTACCGAAGAGATTCCAGCCGTAGCCGAAAGGATCGGAAATCAGGGGAACGATGTACTGCCCCTGGATCAGCAGGAACACGAGATAATGCGCCAGGTGATAGCCGATGGTGATTGGAATCAAGGTGAAGGCGAAGCTCTGCGCGATCTCGAGCGGCGAGCGGCGTCCTGCCTCCGCCGCGCTCATGATCGCGCTCACCGCCATATAGGCGCCGAGGAACAAGAGCCAGAACGCGACGAGACCGATGCTCCTGATCGCGATCAATCCGAGTTCACCGGGATCGCGCAGGAGGGCGCCGACAACGTTCTCCAGGTTCGACCATTCCGGAGTGTTCAGTAGGCCGTCATAAAGGACAGTGGAAAGCAGCAGGAGCACGAAGGCCGCCATCGACGGCGAAGCGGGCCGGCTATCGAGGAGCCCGGCGCCGAAGGGCCGCAGAATCAATTCCTGCCGCCGCAGGTCGGCGCGCGCCTCCGTCGGCGCAAAACGGGCGAAGGTGCCGAAGACGACGGAAAAGACCTCACCGTGCCGCAGCCAGGTCTCGCGGCCGAACACCGCCATGCCGGTCCAGGTGAGGATGGAATAACCGACTGCCAGACACGCGATCTGCGCTGGAATCGCGGGAGTGGGATAGACGAGCTCGAACCAGGAGAAGGCCAGCAGCAGGACGACTGCGAGCCAGACACCGAGCGCTTCGGGATAGTGCAGGCGACGAGAAAGATCACGCCCACCGGCGATCCGTCCGTAAAGCGACTCCGCTCCTTCGAAGATCGTTCGCCATGGATTGATCAGCGCCCAGATGTCGCCCACGAAAGCCGAAGCGTACGCGAGGCCGACCCATACGATGATCCACACCATGGTCGGCGCGATGTTTCGGTACGGGTTCTGGTCGCCGAGGAAACCCGCCGTCACGGTGACGACGAACAAAACGAGCGAGACAAGCTTGAGAACAAGAACGAGACCGGGATGCGCGATCAATCTGCCGGCAGAATGAGCAAGCAGATTGAAACGCGGATATTCGCGGGCGTGCGTTGCTTGGCGAACGAAGAGGCCGACGATGACGAACGAAAACACGACAACGGCCGCCGCCCCAAGAAGATAGAGCGAGAGTGGCAGAGGAAGATCGTAGCGCTGGCCGAAGCCGTGGGCGCTCGCGGGGGTCGCAAGTGCGCAAGCCGCCGATGCAGCCACTACGAGCGGAAGAATCGTCCCGGCTGACCGGCACCACGCGATCGCGCTAACGCGGATGAACTTCGACATGGACCAGAGGCGGATCATGAGTGTGACCGCTGCCCTGCTTGGGCTTGTGGGCGGAAACTGGAAACCTTCCGGTGGCGCGCGCGGTGAAACTCATCTCCACCATGGCACCGGGCTCGATCTTCATTTCGATGTCGTAGCCATGGAGATGCAGGATCGTTGTCTGATCGGTGCTCCACCGCAGCTTGACGACGTCGCCTTGCTCGACGCGGATCAGCCGCATGTTGACGGGCACGCGCCCACGCTCGACCCGCAGATCGAACGTGACTTCTTCGGCCTTGGCGCAGGTGACGGTTAGGCACGGTGCCAAGAGCAGAGAAAGCGCCAGAAAACATCCAGCGAATGAAGCAGGGATCACGCCAACGACACGCCTCATTTGGTTCATTGCTTAGCGCTTGACTGAACGTCGGAGATGCGATTGAGCATCCAGGCCGACTCGTAGGGCGATGGAATCAAAGCCGGGTCGCCCACCGCGGACCACATCAGTCGTCCGTATTCGTCGGTAAAGCCTGCAACCGGATTCCAAACGGCTGCTGGCGGTGCGCCGATCCCGAGCGCAAGCGAGCCGTTCCAGGGAAAATCTTTCAGCTTCACGGTGCGGATGAACATCGGCGAATTTAGACCATTAAGCGAATCGTAAGCGATGTTTTCGATCCCGGCAGAGGAGTCGACATTGAAGTACTCGCGTTTCACGGTGTAGCCGGCGACGAGTGCGTGACAGCCACTAGCCAGCGCCGTAACGAGCGACCGCTCCAGATTGATGCGTTCGACTGCATCGTCATAGGCAGACGTCTGCAAGCGCTGGAATAGGGTTTCGATGCGTTGTTTCAGATTTTCGTCGCTGGCGTGCTCGTTCAGAAAAAGATAAGCTTGAAACCACCCTGTTCTTATCCAAGCGGGACCAAGCCAACCGTTCATCGCAACGCTCGCGCTGGCAACGAGCTCCGCGGCGCCGACTTCTGCCACTTCCACATCCCAGTCCGAACCCTGGGTGCGCCATTCGGGACGCACGATGGTTTGCGCGAATTCGCTGCCGGCCTTCAATTTCAAGTATTGGGTGTCAGAACCTGATGAATCGGCACGGCCGCCCAGAATGCGCGCCTTCGCGGCCTCGGCGAGATCGACGTGGTACAGATAATCGCCGTGAAAGGGCGTGACCGGATAGGGATGAAGGATCAGACCCCCGCCCTTCCCGGCTAGATCTTGGATGACGAGTTCTGCGACGGTGCAGGCGGACCGGCCGTCCTTGGCCAGGGGCGAGGACGGGTTGACGCGGACGATCACGAAGGAGCCGAGCGACTCGACGTTGCCGATCGAAGCCGGCGGTGCGCCGGCGAAACGTAGCGCGCCGCCGACATAGGCCTGGATCTTGCCCGCGAGCAATAGGCCTTCCGCGCGTTTTGGCGCGACAGTCGTAATTTCAATCTCGTGAGGATAATAGGAGGGATAGACCGGCAGCTCGTGGCCGCTCCTGGCCGCGGTGGCGATGGTAACTGCCATCGCGAACATGATGAACGCGCTGCGACGATTCATTGTGGCATCCAGGATGCTAGGTCGACGCCGTCACCCTTCGGGGGGTTTGCTTCGCGCCGTCACCTCAGGATGACGATTTTCCACCGCACAAGCCACCCAAATATGCGGCGGCCTCACCCCCGCAATGCCTTCACAACCTTCTCATTGGCAAGCGCTTCCTTCGGCGGCCCATGGAAGATGATCTCACCGCGATCGATGGCGTAGAGCCGGTCGCCGATCCGCGTCGCCGCGGCCAGATGCGACTCCGCCATCAGGATGGAGACGCCCATGGCCTTGATCTTCATCACCGCTTCGATGAAGCGGTTGACCACGACCGGAGCCAGCCCCTCGAACGCCTCATCGAGCAAGAGCAGCGTGGGCGACAGCATCATGGCGCGCGCGATCGCCACCATCTTGCGCTGGCCGCCGCTCAGGTGCAGCCCCTGGCGCTGCAACAGCGTTTTGACTTCGGGAAAAATGTCAAAGGCCTGCGCTTCCGGGTTTGCACGCTCCTTGCCGTCGCGTCGGCGGGCGACCTCGTCCCCCAGCCAGCGGCTGATCATCAAATTCTCGCCCACAGAAAGTTCGGGAAAGACGCCGCAGTCGTCCGGCGAGTAGCCGATGCCGCGTTTGGCCCGTTCGTGCGGCGGAAGATTCGTCAAATCCTCGTCGTCGAAGAGGATTTGCCCGGTCCTAACCGGCAGAAATCCCATGATGCTTTCGATCGTGGTGGTCTTGCCGGCGCCGTTGCGTCCGACCAGACACACCACCTCCTGTTTTTCGACGCGCAAGGACAAGCCGTACAGGATATGGGCGGGGCCGCGGTAGGTATCGATCGCCTTGATCTCGAGCACGTCGATCAATCCTTTCGTGTGAAAGCGTCCGGTCCGGAAGTGCCGAGCAGGATCATCGCGACCTGATCGTTATTCCTGATCGCATCGGGCGTACCCTGGGCGAGAATTGCGCCCTGTTGCATAACCACGATCCGATCGGAATATTTGAACACGACATCCATGTCGTGCTCGATGATGACGGCGGTGATGCCTTCGCCCCGCACGACCGAGGCAATCGTATCCATGATCTGGCCCTTGTCGCGGGTGCTCACGCCACTCGTCGGTTCATCGAGGAATAGGAGCTTCGGTTTCAGCGCGTAGGCGAGCGCCACGTCGAGCAGCTTCCGCTCGCCTTGGGCGAGATCGCGCGCGTGCTCTTTGCGTTTGCTCGTAAGGTTGAATTGGGCGAGCACGGCATCCGCTTCGGCGCTCACCTCGTGATCCAGGTGGGCAAGCGTCGCCGGATTGCCGGTCTTACCCTGACGGGAAAAGATCGCAAGTGTCACGTTGTCGAATGCGGTGAGATCGTCGAACAGGTTCACGATCTGAAAGCTGCGTGCAATTCCCGCTTTGACGCGCTCGGTCACGGAGGTATGGGTGATGTCATCGCCCTTGAACAGGATTTTCCCCGAGTCCGAACGAAATAAGGCGCTGACCACGTTGACGAGCGTGGTCTTGCCGGCGCCATTTGGGCCTACCAGTGAGACGAACTCGCGCTCGGCGATGGTCAGGCTGACATTGTCGACCGCATGCGTCTCGCCGAAATATTTCTTGAGATTGATAGTTTCGAGGAGATTCATGTCATCACCTCTTCCTGAACTTGCCAAAGAGGCGAGACAGCGTTCCGACGATGCCCGTCGGTAATGCCAACACCAGCACCACGAGTACGACACCGAGCAGCAATTGCCAGTACGCGGTACTGGCGACGGCGTAGACCTTGAGATAATTGAACACCACGGCGCCGACGATCGGTCCGGTGAACGTACGGAAGCCGCCGAGTACGGTCATGAACACGATCTCGCCGGAGAACGGCCAATACAGGATATCGGGCGTGACCAGGCCGTTCAGCGGCACCCACAGGATGCCAGCGAGGCCCGTGAAGCTGCCGGACAGCAGAAACGCGAACCAGCGGTAGTGCCTGATCCGCACGCCCAGGAACTGCGCCCGCGTCTCGTTATCGCGAATCGCCTGTAGCGCCTTGCCGAAGGGCGAATGTACGATCACCCACATGAAAACCGTGCAAATGCAAAACAGGAACAGCACGTAATAATAATAACTTTGCGTGAACGCCTGATAGGTGTCGCGGCCTTTGAAGTCGATCAACCCGCCAAGCAGCGTCAAATTGGCGAAGGGCACGCGAAGGCCATCGGTGCCGCCGGTTACCCAGAAGAATTTGTAAGCCAGCGTCCACAACACCTGCGACAACGCAAGCGTCAGGATGCCGAAGAAAATACGGGTGTGGCGGACACAGATGTAGCCGAACGCCGCGCTAACGAGGCCGGTGATGAGGAGCCCGCCCAGGATGTAGATCTCCATGGAGCCGACGCCGAAATACTTGGCCATGAAGGCCGCGGAATAGGCGCCAAGGCCAAAATAGGCGGAATGGCCGAAGGAAAGCAGTCCCGTATAGCCGAGCAATAAATTGAAACCGAGCCCCGCGATGGCATAAATCAGTCCGTAGGTGAGCAACTGTATCTGATACGTATCGACGAATTTCGGCAGCGCCACGAGCACAACGAGAATCGGTATCACGCAGGCGAGGATCAACAGCATCGAGGGTCCGGTGCGGGAGGCGTCGTTCTGCATCGTCACGCCCTCCCGGATAAGCCGGTCGGCCTTACCAGCAGGACGACGGCCGCAATCAGGTAGAGCACCGCGAGTTCGATTTCGGGAAAGAACTGGATGCCGGCCGTGCGCACAAAGCTGACGATCAGCGCGCCGATCAATGCTCCCTCGAGGCTGCCGAGCCCGCCGATGACGACGACGACAAATGCCAAAATGAGCGCCTCGATACCCATGCCGAGCACGGCGGCCTGAGCAGGTACGACAACCGCGCCTCCGAGGCCGGCCATGAAGCAGCCAAGGGCGAATGCCTGCACGTATACCCGCTTGACGTTCAAGCCAAGCGCCGAGGCCATGCGCATATTCTGCGACGTGGCCCTGAGGATGACCCCGAACTTGGTGCGGTAGATGAAGGCCCAGAGGAAGACGGCGGCCGCGATGCCGATAGCGATGACCAGGAGGTTATAGACGGGATATCGCAGGTTCATAATTGGCATGGTGCCCATGCTGTCTATGACCGCGCCCGCCGTGAGCGGCGTACCCCCGAACAGGAAGTGCATCGCGTCCTCGAGGATCAGCAGCAGGGCGAAGGTGATTAGGAGTTGATATTCCTCCGGCCGATTGTAAAGCGGCCGCAACAGCGTCGGCTCGATGGCGGCGCCGACCGCGGCCACGACCACAGCTCCCGCCGGCAGAAGCAGGAACGACACCCAGAGCGGGGCGCCGGCGGCAAAGGTGCCGATGGCCCAGGCCGTGACGTAGGCGCCTAGCGCATAGAGGCTGCCATGCGCCAGGTTGATGATCCGCATGACCCCGTAAATCAGGCTGAGGCCGGCGGCAATGAGGAACAGGATGCAGGCGTAGAAAATGGAATTCAGGATTTGAATGATTAGGATATCCATTTTCCCCCCGCCGATTGTTAAGGCTAGGACGCCACGGTTTGCCTTGCAAGAAGCTGACGGCCCGGCGCGGACACCCCAGGTATGAGCGGCGAGTTCACATGCTTTGCCGCCGCCGACAGCATGTTCCAACTAGCCCGGAGAAGCCGCCCCGCCGACGCGGAAGCGCAACATCTTGGCCGACGGCAACATGGAATTTCCGTCGAGGAAAATGGCTAGGATTATCGTGTAAGGGCCCGGCGGCAGGCGCTCCGGAAGATTGATTGTGAAGCGCCCGTCCTCCCTCCACTGCATCTTGTCGACGTTGAGAACCGTGCCGTCGGGACCGATCAGGAGATAGCGGGAAACGACGAGCAGCCCAAGGGTCCCCCGCATTGTCTTTCGCAAGAGCGGTTCCTTCACAGCCTGGTATTTGCGCCCCATCTTCAAAATCATTTCAGCGCTGGCGCGCACCGCGATCTCGCCGGAGTCCTGCGTCACCGCTTCGATTACCGCCCTCGGCGGGTTGACGAAGCGGTCGAAAGTGCCGAATCCCAACGGATAAGTGGCTTCGCGGACGGCCTGCAGCACGACCGAGTCGGGCGTCCATTCCTTCAGCCGATAGGGGCCGTTGGCGACCAGGAAATGGCCGTTCTTTTCGGCGAAGGCTCCGAGCGACCGCCAGCGCGCCTGCGCCTCGTCGGCGGTGACGAGGTCTTTCAGCGTCTCGGGGCGATAGCGCTCCCGCTCGAACTGCACGATCAGGTCCTGCAATTTCGCTCTGAGCGCCGGATCGCGAACGAGATCCAGCCAAGGGACCCGCCGCCTCTTGGATTCTTCCTCCGAAAAGGCCGCATATCCCCGGATCACCGCTTCTTCCATCAGCGCCAGTAGATGCCAGGGCACCGTGCTCCACGGTGGCGCCAGGGCAGCCATCTGCTGCTCGTCCCCGGGGACGTTCCTGAGATAGACCTCCAGCACGGGCGTTTTCTGAACAATATTCATGCCCTCGGCGATGGCATGGGTCGTCCTTTCCATGCGCACGAACTTGAGCCCGGCCAGGCGCTCCTGCATGGAGGCCAACGTCGCCGCCAGGCGTGGCTCGCTGGTATTGTCGCCGGTATCCGTCTTGGCGCCCCAGCGATAGGCGAAAACGAACGGATAGATCAGGTCCGCCACCCCCATCTCGGTGCCGTCCTCGAAAGGCGAGGCAAGAACTTCATAGGTCACCTTCGCCGAGGCAAACGTCCTGGCGTCCACGCGTTGCAGCGCCCCCGTTCCCGACTGCGGGCGGACCGCGTCGGCCGGCACTCTGATGCCACCGGACTGACCTTCCACCTTGGTGACGACCGATTGCAGGCGGTTGGGCATCCAGCTCGCGTTGAACGGAAACTGAATCATGGCGGGATCGCCGATGGCCGACCAGATCAGCCTTCCCATCACGTCAGTGAATCCGGCCACCGGATTCCAGGCCGCGTCGGAGCGCTCGCGCACCCCAAGGTGCAGCTTGCCGTTCCACGGATAGTCCTTGAGCTTCACGGTGCGGAAGAAGACGGGGCTGTTGAGGCCGCTGAGTGAATCATAGGCGACGTTCTCGATTCCCGCCGGGTACGCCTCGTTGACGTTTTCTTCCTTCGGCGCGTAACCCACGACCGTGCGCTGGCAGCCATTGTTAAGTGCCTCCACCAGGCGCCGCTCCAGATTCACCCGCTCCGTCAGGCCGACGGTTTCGCCGTGGATCAGGCGCGCATAGTCTTCGTCCACTGCCCGCCGCGATGCGGCGTCGAGGCCCGGTGCCAGCAGCTGATGCGCCTGGAACCAACCTTCCTTCGCCCAGGGCGGCCCCGACCAACCGTCGAACCGCACGCCGGCGGCGGCAATCAGCTCGTCCACCGGCACCTCCTCGAGGACGGCATCCGCGCCATCGGCCGCGAGCCCCCATCGCGCCTTGACCATCGCCTCCGCGAGCCCGCCTTTGGCGCCGACCTTCAGGGACGATGCCGGCGTGGATCCACCGCCGATGACGGCCGTGACCGCATCGATGCGGTCCAGATGATGCAGGTAGTCGGCGTGATAAGGCGTCACTGGATAGGGGTGGAAGATGAAGCCGGCCGCTTTTTCCTCGCTGAGCGCCGCCAGGATGCCGCGGGCGGCGGTGCAACGGCCGTCGGCGGACGCGAAGCGTGCGGAGGCCGTATTAAAGGAGAGGACCAGAAATGATCCCAGCGACCTCACCGACTTCACGTGCCCCGGCACGGGCCCCGCGAAGGCCGGCGTCCCGCTGACGTACGCATGCAGCGTTTCGTCGCCGAGACCCTTGGCGGCCGCCGCCGGATCGACGGCGTCGATGCGGATCTCATCGGGGTAATAGGAGGGATAGTGGCCGACCGAATGACCGGCGCCGCTTTGGCCGCCGGCGACAAGTAGGCCAGCAGTCATGGCTACACCGGCGACGCGCTTTACGACCCCGCGCCGGATGGGATCGCGGGAAGCAAGGCGGCCGTGACGCATCCGCCGCACGGCCGGCCCATCAAAGCCCCGATGCATCGTAAGAATCTTCCTTCAACCCGGAAAAGGGAGCGGCCGTGTCGGTGAAACACGACCGCTCCCCGTCCGATCAGGGTTGCACTCAGGTCAGCCAGGTGGTCTTGAGCCAGTTGGCCGCTGCCGTCGACTCGTTATGCGACGTGCCGGGCTTCGGCCAATTGGGCGGCGCCGTGATGTCGCGGATCGGAATCGTGATGATCGACTTCGGATCCCAAATGGGGAAGTCGTACTTGGGATCGTTCTTGGTCATCCCGATCACGGTGTCCTTGTAGCCCTGGTGGTTGTCGGGCCGGATGTAGAGATAACCGGCCGGCGTATCCATCCCCATGCCTTCAAGCAGGCTGATGATGACGTCGTCCTCCGGCCAGCCGCCGACAAGCAGGTTGGCTTTCTCGATGGCGGCCTTGAGCAGGTAAAGCGACACATAAGCGCCGTCCGACTCGAAGCTCGGATATTCGTTCCAGCGCTTGTAGTAACGCTCGACGAACGAGTCGTTGATCGGCCAGCGCCCTTTGGCCGGATGCGTGAAGAAGTAGTTGGCGTGTGCACCGGCCAGAACGCCCTCGGGGTGATCCTTACCGATGGCGTGCGGCTGTCCGCCGAAGGCCAGCGTGGTGGCGACTTTCATCTTATCGAACAGGCCGTAGCGCAGGGCCTGCTTGTAGAACGCCACGTAGTCGCCGCCCCACAGGCCGCAGATCAGGGCGTCCGGCTTGTCGGACAAGAGCTTGGTGATGTGCGGGGTGAAGTCGGTGGTGCCGAGCTTCGGCCACGCCTCGGAGACGGACGCAGCGCCGGGAACCAGCTTCTGGAACGCCAGCATGAAATGCTCATGCACGTTGCGGCCGTAGCTGTAGTCCGGCTGGATGGAGCCGACCTTCTTTGCTTGAGGCCAGGCCTTCGCCGCTCCGACCGCTGAAGTGACGCCGTCCGCCGACTGGATGTTGGTTACCCGGAAGACGTATTTCGGCTTGGGCACCGCCTTATCGAACAGGAAGTCGGTGCAGCCGTCGTTGAACATCGTCAGCACCCCGAGTTCCTCGGCGACCGGGCCGAGGGCCGGCGTGTTGCCGCTGGAGATGACGCCGGTGAACAGGTCGATCTTCTCGGAGAGCTTCATGCGGCGAAGCTCCTTGACGTTGGCGTCGGTACCTGCGGCCTCGTCGGCGACAATGGTTTCGATCTTCCGCTTGCCAAGGAACCCGCCTTCGGCGTTGATCTCCTCGGCTGCCAGCAGATGCCCTTTCCGGCCGGGCTCGCCCAGAAGATTGGCGGGGCCGGTCAGGAACGTGATGTGGCCGGTCTTGAACGGCTTGTCTGGGATGTTTCCCTTGACCTTGATAGCCGCATGCGCTGGCCGCGGTCCGGCGAAATAGGTGGCCGGCACCGCGGTCGCGGCAGCGGCAGCGCCCACCGTGACGCCCAGCCGGTTCAGAAAGTTCCTGCGTGAAACCTGGTTTTCCATGAAATTCCTCCCCTACAGTGTGTGAGGCGTGGAAAGAGTGGTTTGATTCAGAGCTCGATTTTGAAGCTTGTTCTTGAACTCATCGAGATAGTCTATGCCTATAAGCCGTTGGTGGGCTAGTCTGGTGATGATGGACAGCAAAAGCATTGTGATCGTTCGGACCGCCTTGCGAGCAGAGCGAGGCTCTACAGCTGATTTTGTCATGTTTATCAGACCAATATCGTCATTCCATCACTTGCCCTCATGCTACCGCAAGTGGTGCGGAGCGAACGGAATATCATGCCATTGCGCTGCAAGTGCGCTCTAAGCAATCCTCGCAACGAAAGGTGATCAACCGATCTTAAGCAGCTACCATCATGTCGATGACTCAAAAAAAACTTGAGCCGAAAAGCCCTGACGAATTCGACTACGTCATCGTCGGAGCCGGATCGGCCGGTTGCGTGCTCGCAAACCGTCTATCCGCCGATCCGAACACTCGTGTGCTGCTGCTCGAGGCCGGCGGACGCGACAACTGGATCTGGTTCCACGTTCCCGTCGGCTATCTCTTCGCCATCGGCAATCCGCGCGCCGACTGGTGCTTCCGCACCGAGCCCGAGGAAGGTCTGAACGGCCGCAGCCTTTCCTATCCGCGCGGCAAGGTGATCGGTGGTTCCTCCACCATCAATGCCATGATCTGTATGCGCGGGCAGGCGGCCGACTATGACCACTGGCGCCAGCTCGGTCTACGCGGCTGGGGCTGGGATGACGTGCTCACGGCTTTCAAGAAGCATGAAGACCATTTTCTCGGACCGAGTGCCTATCATTCTGTCGGCGGCGAATGGCGGATCGAACCGCCGCGGGTGCGCTGGGAATTGCTAGACCGCTTCCGCGAGGCGGCGGCCGAAGCCGGTATTGCGCCGATTTCCGATTTCAATACCGGCGATAATGAGGGATCCTGCTATTTCCACGTCAACCAGAAGCGCGGCCGGCGTTGGTCGGCCGCGCGCGGCTTTTTAAAGCCGGTGCTCGGCCGGCAGAACTTGCAGTTGGAGACCCATTGTCTGGTCGAAGGCATTATGTTCGAGGGAAGACGCGCCGTCGGCGTGCGCTACCGGCAGCATGACGCAACCAAGGTGGCTCGCTGTCGCGGCGAGGTTATCCTCGCCGGCGGATCGATCGGCTCGACCCAAATTCTTCTTCTCTCGGGAATCGGTCCGGCTGTGCAGCTAAAAAACTTTGGCATCCCCGTCGTGCTGGACAAACCGGGCGTGGGCGAGAACCTGCAGGACCATGTGCAGCTGCGTCTCATCTATAAGGTGTCGGGCGTGAAGACCCTCAACGAAAGCTACCGGCGCATCCTCGAACGCGCCGGCATGGGCATTCAATACGCTCTCTTTCGCAGGGGGCCTCTGACCATGGCGCCCTCACAGCTCGGCATTTTCACTAAGTCCGATCCGAAGAGGGAGCGCGCCAACATCCAATTCCATATCCAACCGCTCTCGCTCGAGAAATTCGGTGAGCCGCTGCACTCCTTCCCGGCCTTCACCGCGAGTGTCTGCAATTTGCAGCCAACGAGCCGCGGCTACGTGCGCCTGCGCTCCACCGATCCGAGCGATAAGCCGGTCATCAAGCTGAACTATCTCTCGACTGATGAGGATCGTAGGGTGGCGGCGGATTCAATCCGGATCACGCGCCGGATCGTCCGCCAGCCGACATTGCAGCCGTTTCACCCGCAAGAGCATCTGCCGGGAAATGCCTTCCCCGACACGGACGAGGCGGCGCTGGTCAAGGCCGCCGGCGAGATCGGCACCACAATTTTCCATCCCGTCGGCACCGCCAAGATGGGGCTCGCGAGCGACCCGATGGCGGTCGTCGACGAGCGGCTGCGTGTCATCGGTATCGATCGCCTGCGGGTAATCGACGCCTCGGTGATGCCGACCATTGTCTCGGGCAACACCAATTCGCCGACGATAATGATCGCGGAGAAGGGTGCTGCCATGGTTCGCGAAGACGCGAATACGTGAATTTTCTTGCGGGGCGGATTGTCCGTCAGCTGAGGGTTTCCGGAAAAAAAGATACCGTAACTCTCGCTCCGTGAAGCGCAGCTGACCCAAGGGCGGATATTCAGTCTCGTCTTATGGCTCTTTTTGGAAGATGATAGGCAGCGTCTGGCCTGAGGATTTGGCCGGTCAGTTCAATCCGTGCTCGCCATGAGATCCAGCAGAAATGGCATATGAATCAGAGCCTGACTCAGTCAGGCCGTTCGCGGGTCAAGACGAGTACAGGGCGCAAGATACAGGCGCATGGCGCGTCGGGCGGGTTCGTATGCTCCTTTTCGCCGGAGCTGCGGGCTTCGTGCTCATGCTCATGCCGTCGGTCCTCGCCGCCTATCCGCTCATCATTCTGTCCCACATGCTGGTATTTTCCATCGCATGTCTGGGCTTGAACCTCCTCTACGGAACTGCCGGATCGTTCTCGCTCGGCCATGCCACTTATTTCGGCGTAGCGGCATATACCGGCGCATTTCTGGTCCGGTTTTCCCCCGTCGAATCCTTCGAACCATATTTGGCGTCCGGCGTGCTCGCCTCGACCGTCTTTGCCGCCGTGATTGGATTCTTTAGCGTCCGCACCACGAAGATATTTTTCGCCATCCTTACGCTCGTATTTTCCATGGTGGTGTATTCCCTAGTCATCAACGGAGCGGTGTTCCGGTTATTCGGCGGGCTTGGATGGGCGCTGTATCTCCTCGGAGAAGGCGCAATGTATATTCCTCGCCTCACCATTCTTGGTGTCAATTATGGCCCCGCCGACTTCGTTGCCGCGTTCTATTACGTGATTGTTGCCGCGTTCATCGCGACCGTGCTCGTCTTATGGAGGATCAGCCAATCACCGTTCGGGCAAGCCCTCAGGGCGATTAGGGACAATGAGACGCGCGCTGCCTTCATTGGCATTCCGGTGTGGCAGTACCGGTGGTCCGCGTTCATTATCTCCGGCTTCTTCACGGGTCTCGCCGGGGGACTGTACGGCCAGTTGGTTCGGCAAATTACGCCTGAACAACTGCATTGGATTTTCTCCATGCAATTGGTTCTTGCCACCGTGCTGGGCGGCACGCGGCACTTCCTTGGGCCAGTTATGGGAGCGTTTGCATTCGTGGGTCTGGAAGAGATTGCATCGCAGTGGACCGTTGGGCGCTACGCGATGTTCGGCCTGCTGCTTATCCTCGTCGTCTTTGCTTTTCCGCGCGGAATCGCAGGTGGATTTGTCACCATTAGGGAGGCGGTGAAACGCTACCGGAGCTAGTGGCTGTTTTTTACTCAACCTGATTTTGATCGTTTGCGTCATGTACGCTTCTGATCTGACCGGACATCGACAGCGCACAATGAAAGCTCCGTCCACCGGTATGCTTCCAAATTGATACAGGTCAAAGCCAGCATACGGTGGTCCCATCAGATTGGTGTTGGGAGGGGGTGTTCCATGGCCGGTCATTGTGGCTGCAGCCAACGGGCAAACGTGAACGCGCGCGGGGTCTCTTACAAATCGCTGTTTGCGGTGTTCTCTTTTACCGCGTTGCCGTTGGCTTTTGCCTATCATCTGTCGCACAACATGGACCATCTGATGCGGGAGACCGGGGATCTGCTCTCCTTGTTTCTCAATCCGCTCGGCATTGGCGCCGAACCACTGTCGATGGCCGAACGGCACGAGCAGATGATGGCTCCACTGCTTCCAGACGAGGTCATGTTCACCATCCAGTGCGCGTTGATGGTGCTCGGCTTCTGGCTGGCGGTGCAGATCGCCCGCCACCGCGGCCCGTCGGTCAACGGCGCTGACTTGAGCGGCCGCGCCGGTCCTGAAGGCGACGGTATATAGTCTCTGGCCATGAAGACACGGATCGCGATTTTCCTGACCGCGCTGATCGCTGGCGGCTTGCTTGATTACGCCCATGCCGCGGTCGAGCGTCCGCCGCAGTTCGTCGTGTTCTCCTTCGACAACTGCACCGAATTGGAGCGCTGGCAGGAGCTGTCGGATTTTCTCGATGAAATGAACAAGTCCGGCGACCGCGTTCATTTTACTTTCTTTGTCAGCGGGATCAATTATCTGACCAATGCAAAAAAGAATGCCTATCAGGCGCCGGGCCAAGGGCGCGGGGCTTCCAATATCAATTTCGGCGGCTCGCCTGAGGACGTCCAGCGCCGGATCGGTTTCATCAACGCGCTGAAGGCGAGCGGCAATGACATCGGCTCCCATGCGGTGGGTCATTTCGACGGCCGCGGCTGGTCGGCGGCCGATTGGGCGCAGGAGTTCCGAAGCTACGCCGACCTCTTCAACCATGTGACGGCGCACAATGGTTTTCCGGATGCGGTGAAGCTCGCTTTCCCGCTCGGCGAGGTCGTGGGTTTCCGTGCGCCCTATCTCAGCCGAAATCCGGGCCTCTACACCGCACTCAGGGACAATCACTTCCGCTACGACGCCAGCGGCACCGGCAATCCGAATGACTGGCCGGAGCAAAAAGGCGGCATCTGGCGATTCAATCTCGCGAGCCTCCGGATCGCGGGCTCGGGAAAATACACGTTGTCGATGGACTACAACTTCCTGATCGCCCAGTCCGGCATCGCGCCCAATCCCAGGAATCAAGAGCTTTACCGCGAACAGATGCTCCGCACCTATATCCAGTATTTTAAATCGAACTACACCGGCAACCGTGCGCCGATCCACATCGGCCATCATTTCTTCGGCTATCAGGGCGGGGTCTATAATCAGGCGCTCAAGGCTTTCGCCCGCATGGTCTGCGGACTGCCCGAGGTGCGCTGCGTGACCTATTCGAAGCTTGCCGATTTCATGGATGAGATCAACCTCGCCACACTGCGCGCCTTTCAAGTCGGCGACTTCCCCCACTCGCCCGAGCCCGCCCTCGATCCAGCCGATGCTTTTGCGCACGAGCGGCGCTGAGCGTTACGGAGATCTTTTCCGCCAGCTTGCGATGATTTCACGCACGGCCGCCTTGGCCGCTTCATACCGCTGCAACACCGCTTGCCAGGCGGGCAAGGCTCGAAGATAGTCGAGCCACGGCATGACCAGATTGTAAGCCCAGGCGAAGGCCGGAATCGACATGAGCTTGTCGCGGTTCATCTGGAACATCCGCTCGACCACGGCGATCTTGATCGCTTCGCCGACGATGATGATAAGCACGCCATAGACGGCATGACCGGTGGCAACGAGATAGGCGGCGACCGGCTTCACCGGCTCCAGAAGGATGATGGGGATCAGAAAAAGCGCCAGCGTGGGGTAGGGGCCGAGCGAAGCGATCCACGCCGACACGCGGATGATGACCGGAATATTCGCCAAGTGTTTGAATATGAATTTGATGATCGACAGGAACAGGACATCGATCAGGAAATAGAGGACGGCGACGGTGAGCACGACTCCCTTCAATATCCGTTTCAGCCAGTAACGAAATGTCATGACACCTGCGCGCTCGCCGATCAGCCGGTTCCGCCGATCTTCTTCTGCACCCGCTGGTCGAAGCGGTCGACATTGACGACGACGCGCTGGTGCGAGCCGTCGCCGATCGGCTCCTTCTCGTCATGCGCCTCGACGCGAAATTCGAGCGTGCGGCCGTCGATCTTGGTGAGTTCGGCGGTCGCGCGGATGCGCATGCCCACCGGCGTGGCCGCGTAATGGCGGATGTCCAGCCGGATGCCGAGGCTCTGGTGCCCTTTCGGCAGCAGGTTCTCCACCGCGTCGAGTGCCGCCGCCTCGATCAGATTGATCATCACCGGGGTTGCCAGCACATGCACGCGGCCGCTGCCGATGCGCGGCGCGGTATGTTCTTCGCCCACCAGCAATTCCGCGGAACCTTTTATTCCGATCTTTAATTTCGACAAGTCGATCATCGCAACCATCATGAACCGTAAAACTGTGGATTTGGCAGGCGCAAGCTCAGCTTTCCTGGAACGCCTCCTCGCGCTTCGAACGGATTGCCGGCAACGCAACGACGATGAGCAACAGCAATGCCGCGATCAACAAGCACAGGCTGATGGGCCGATCGAGGAAAATCATCGGGTCGCCGCTGGAAATCCGCATGGCGCGGCGTAGGTTGTCCTCCATCAACGGACCGAGGACGAAGCCGAGGATCAGCGGCGCCGGTTCGCATTCCAGCCGGATGAAAACGTAACCCACAAATCCGAACAGCGCCGCCATCAATACATCGAACGTACTGTTGTTCACGGTGTAGACGCCGATGGCGGAGAACAGCAGGATCGACAAATACAGCAGGCGATACGGCACTTTCAGCAACTGCACCCAGATGCCGATCAGCGGCAGATTGATGATGACCAGCATCAGATTGCCGATCCACATGCTCGCGACCATGCCCCAGAACATTTCCGGGCGCTCGGTCATGATTTGCGGGCCGGGCTGGATGCCGTGGATGGTGAGCGCGCCGATCATGAGCGCCATGACCGCATTCCCGGGTATGCCCAATGTCAGCATCGGAATGAACGAGGTCTGGGCGCCGGCGTTGTTGGCGGATTCCGGCCCTGCCACGCCCTCGATCGCGCCGCGGCCGAAACGCGACGGATCCCTCGCCACCTTTTTCTCGAGCACATAGGCGGCGAACGCGGAGAGCGTGGCGCCGCCGCCGGGAAGCACGCCGAGGACAGAGCCTAGAGTCGTACCGCGCAGCACGGCGGGCCAGGCCTGCCGGAATTCCTGCATGGTCAGCCACAGGCCTGTCACCTTCTTGGCGACGACGGAGCGGGTGTGGCCCGGCTGGGTCAGATTGACCATGATCTCGCCCAGGCCGAATAGACCGATCACCAGCGGGACGAAATCGAGGCCATCGGCAAGGCGAGTCATTCCAAACGTGAAGCGGGACCCGCCGGTATTGCCGTCGGTGCCGATCAATCCCAGCACCAGACCCAGAATGATCATCGCGATCGCCTTGATGACGGAGCCGTGCGCGAGCACGACCGCGGCGATGAGGCCGAGCACCAGCAGGGAGAAATATTCCGGCGCCCCGAACGACTGCCCAACCTTGGCGAGCGGCGGCGCCAGGGTCGCGATGGTGAGGGTGGCCACGGTTCCGGCAAAGAACGAGCCGAGCGCCGCCACCGCCAGCGCCGCTCCCGCTCGGCCTTGCCGAGCCATCTGGTGGCCGTCGATGCAGGTCACGACCGAAGAAGTTTCGCCCGGCAAATTCACCAGAATCGCCGTGGTCGAGCCGCCGTATTGCGCGCCATAGAAGATGCCGGCGAGCATGATGAGGCCGGACACCGGTTCGAGATGGAAGGTGAGCGGCAACAGCAAGGCGATGGTCGCGATCGGACCGATACCGGGAAGCACCCCGATGAGCGTGCCGACGAGCACGCCGGCGAATGCGAACGCGAGATTGGCCGGCGTCAGGGCGACGCTGAAACCGATCGCAAGATCATGAAAGAGGTCCATCGGCTACCACTCCGGCCAGACCGGAATCGTTAAACCAAGGCCGATGATGAAGATTCCGACCGAAAGGACAATAAGCAGGAAGGTCGCCAACACCATCTCGATCAATCGTAACTCGCGTGTGGCGAGGCTGCCGATACCGATGAGAAGCAGGATCGATATCACCAATCCGAGCCGCTCGATGGTGAGGCTGAAGGTGACAAGGCTCGCTGTGACGAAGATGAGCGGACGCCAGACCGAGGTGGTCTCGGAATCAGCTTGTGTCTTGCCCGCGCCGGCGCGAAGCCCCATCACCATGACGATGACCCCGAGCAACAGCAAAATCCAAAGCAGCAGCCGGGGAACATAGCCGGTGCCCATGCGCAGCGCGGTGCCAATCGGGTAATTGCGGGAAACCCAAAGCCCCGCCGCCGCAACGGCAATAAATAACAGGCCGGAGAGCACGTTTTTTCGCTGCAGCATCGCAACCCAGCTTGGACGAGGGTGGAGCGAATCTTTTGGGTCGTGGATCGTCATCGGTTCACGCGTGCGCTTGGCCTGGAGCCAGGGCTTGCCGCCGGAATGACCGGCAGGAGCAGATAGGATTCTTTGTTCCCACCAGCATAGATCGTATTGCTGCCGGTATTGTAGTCCGCGTGATAGTGCGTGTAGTGCACGCTGCCGACGCCGTCGCGCGGCTGGATGTCGAGCCGGAGGCGATGGCCTTGCTGGAACACCATGCAAGTCGGCCAGATCTCCACCTGCACCTGAACGATTTCTCCAGCTGAGAGGTAAAGCCGGCGCTTGTGCCTGTGATAGGGCCGATAGGGCAGCGAAAGCTCCGGATCGAGCTCCCGGTGCGACACCCGCAGCCAGCCTTTGGCGACCGGTACTTGATGGCCCTGCTGTCCCACTTCCCAGACGTCGTTGCTGCCGGGATCGATGTTGCGGATGGTGAGGAAGATGTCCATGTCCTCGGTGCTGCTCGATACCCACAGCACCGCCGCCACCGGGCCGGTGATCTCGGTGTCCTGCGGGAATGGTGCCGTGTCGAGCGAAATCCCCATGCCGGACTGCATGGCGCCCGCGTTCAATTGCGTCGATGACGCGGAGGCGGAGCCGACTTTGCTCAAGCCGCTGGCGAAATAAGTGCGGGCGCCGGCCTTGGCGGGATTGGCCGCAGCCAAGGTTCCGGTATTCGCGGCCTTGCCGGCGGCCGGTTCGGACAGATCGAGATAGAACCTCGTCCATTGCGTGCGGGCGAGCGGCCATTCGTTCTCGAAGCGCCATTCGACCTCGCCGCCACCCTTGCGGATTGCGAGCTTCACCGGCGGCTCGTCCATCACGCCGTTGTCGATGCCCTTGAGCCAGCAGTCGAAGAAGCGCAGCTGCTCGCGGCGGCCGTCCTCGGTGTAGAAGGGATGCACGTGCGTGCCGGAATGGATGCGTAGCTTCTTGTACGGCGAGGCGGCGCGCATGAAAGCTTCGGTATTGCCGCGCAGATGCAGGCCCATGCCCGACCAGTTGCCGGCGGAGAGCATCGGCAGCGTGATCTTGTCCCACTCAGCCTGCGAGCCTTTGCAGGTGCCGTCGTCGAGATTGTTGCGCAGCCATTTCCACAGCGTGTTGATCTGGAAAGTATCCGGATTGTCGCGCGAGGCGCGGCCCACCAGATGATGGGAAAGGTGGGTGACGAACCAGTTGGTCATGAACTGGCAGAGAATGCCGCCGTGGAACAGCGCATCGCGATAGAGGTCGGCGAAGCCCTCCCAGGGAATGATCGCCTTCAGCGCCGGCGGCCGGTGGTTGGCGACGAACCACTGGTTGATGGCGAAATAGGAAATGCCGGAAAGGCCGATCTGGCCCGAGCACCAGGGCTGCTTCGCCGCCCATTCGATCGCGTCATAAAAATCGAGCGATTCCTCATACGACCACGGATCGCCCTGGCCAGGCGACTTGCCGGTCCCGCGCGCATCGACCCGGACGGCGGCGTAACCTTTGGGCACCCACCATTGCGGATTGATGGTCTCCCAGTTCATCAGCGGGTTCGGCTTCTCCTCCAGATTGTCCGGCGGGATCCAGAGCTTGTCCTTCTGGTAGGGGCCGAGATTCAGGATGGCGGGGAATTTTCCGCCATCGTCAGGCCGCAGGATGTCGGCTTTCAACCGGGCGCCGTCCCGCATCGGGATGTCGACGTCCTTCTCGACCAGAATGCGATAGCCGGAAACGGACGGAGCGGGTTGCAGGTTCATTGATGCGACCGGCTTTGCCTCGAACAAGGGCGGGATCGACCGATCCCGCCCGCATGTCGTACCGCAGGAATCGAACCGCGCTATTCGGCGACTTCGATCTTCACCTGGCTGGTGATCTTCTTCCAGGCGGAAATTTCTCCCGCCAGCCAGGTCTTGGCCTCATCCGCCGACTTGTTGGGAACGATGTTAAAGTTCTGCTTCTTGAACGCTTCCTGCGCGGCCGGCGCCTGCATGCCCTGGACGGCGGCCTTGTGGAGCGTCTCCAGTACCTGTTTCGGCGTGCCGCCCGGCGCGAACAGCGCTTGCCAGGCGAGCGTGCCGACGTCGGCAAATCCGACTTCCTTCATCGTGGGCACGTCGGGATAGTCGGGCAGGCGCGCGTGATTGACGAGCGCCAGCGGCCTGAGCTTGCCGGCCTTGATCATCGCGGCGGTGCTGGCGACGTTGAGGAACGAGGCCTGGGTGTCGCCGGTCACCATGTCGTTGATCACACCGGAGGCGCCCGCCTTGTTGGGAATGGCGATCATGTCGAGATCGCCGGCGCGCTTGGCGAAGAACGCCATGTCGTAATGCGGGTAACTTCCCACGCCGACATGCCCGTAGCGGACCTTGCCCGGGTTCTTCTTGGCATTGTCGATGAACTCCTGCACCGTCTTGGGCGCGAAGTTCGTGGTCGTGACGAGCAGGAATTCCGGAATGTCGACCAGCCGCGTCACCGGCACCACGTCCTTGTCGTAATTGATCGAGAACTTCTTCGGCACGATCACCGGGGTGATCGCGTTGGTGGTGACGTTACCGATCATCAGCGTGTAACCGTCGGGCTTCGAGCGGGCCATTTCCTCGATCGCGATAATGCCGAACGCGCCCGGCTTGTTCTCCACCACGAACGACTGGCCGAGAATCTGCCGCATCTGCTCCCCGAGAATGCGCGCGACGATGTCGGTGGCGCCGCCGGGCGCATACGGCACGATGATCTTCACCGGCTTCGACGGATATTTGTCCTGCGCGCCCGCCTCCATGCCGCCGAGGGCAAGGCAGAAGATCGCCAATAACAGCAAGGTCAGTCGCTTCATTTCATCCTCCCTTTTGTTTCCTGTCGGCCCGCGTTTTGGTCCGGGCCTCGCTCGATTTGGCTCGCCGCCCGGCCTCAGGCGGCCTTGATGCCGTGCAGACTATGCGAGGCATCCTTCACGGTGAAGAACAGCACGTCGGCCTCGGCCGTCGCCTTGCCCGAATGAACGGTATTGGACGGAATGTAGAGAACCGATCCGGGCTTGGCCTCGACCTCCTTGCCGCCGATCTTCGCCTTGAACGTCCCCTCCAGAATATAGATCCATTGCTCGTTCGGGTGCGAATGCGGCTCCGCCCCGGTGCCCGCCGGCATGCGCATCAGCGCCACGATCATGCGGTCGCCCTCGATGCAGGCGCCCTCGGCCGTGGAATAGGCCGGCCCGCCCTTGATGCGGTTTACCTTGGCAAGCTCGAATAGATACTCGCCGGCGCCGGCGCGCTTGGCACCGGGCGTTCGCGCGACGGCTTGCTGGCTGGCCATTTACGGTCTCCTTCATCGGGTGCTGACGATAACGTCTCCACCCCCTGGACAGATTAGCCGATCCAGCGGCTCTGACCATACGGAATGACGTTTTATCTAGGCACGGCCCGCTGCGGCCCGGCGGTCAAAAATTGATGCCGAGCCAGGCCTTGACCTGCTCGTGCAGGTCGCCCTCGAACGCCTGCGGCCGCCCCTCGGCGGTGATCTGGCCGAGGCTCAGCACGTAGATATAGGCCGACATCTTCACCACCCGGCGCACATTGTGGTCGACCAGCAAGATCGCCATCCGCTCGGCGGCGAATAAATCGATCCACTGATAGACCTCCTCGGCCACCTTGGGCGCGAGCCCGATGCCGGGCTCGTCGATCAGGCAGAGCCGCGGGCGCACCAGATAGGCCTTGGCGAACTCGACCATCTTCTGCTGCCCGCCGGAAAGATCGCCGGCCTTGGCCTGGCGGCGGGGTTTCAGCAGCGGAAATTTTTCGAACATGTCCGCGATGCGGCGGTAAAATTCCGCCCGCGAAACGTCGCCCCGCCGCGTCAGGTGCTCGAGCGGCAGCGACAGATTGTCTTCGACGCTCATGTAATTGAACAGGCTCGACTCCTGCGGGATGTACCAGATCCCGCGATCGATCACGTGATGCGGCGCGATGCCGGTGATGTCGACGCCGTCGAACTCGATCGCACCCGCTTTCGGCCGCAGGAAGCCGCAGATCGCCTTCATCAGGGTGGACTTGCCGGCGCCGTTGAGGCCGACGAGGCCGGTGATCGCGGCGGCCGCGACCGACACATTGACGCCGCGCACGATGTCGATGTCGGCGACATAGCCCGCGCTCACGTCCTTGAGGCGCAAGAGCGCGGTCATGCGGCGGCCTCGCCGAGATAGGCTTCGATCACCACCGGATCGGTGAGCACGGCCCGTGTGTTCTCGTCCGCGATCACGGCGCCCGCATTCATGCAGATCGTGCGCGGGCAAAGCTCGACGATCACCGGCATGTCATGGCTGACCAGAATGAAGGTCTGGCCGGCCGCGTGGCGGCGGCGGATGAAACCCGCCATGATCTCCTTCATGGTCGGGTGGACGGCGGCGAATGGCTCGTCCAGCAGCGCGATGCGCGGCGGCACCATGAAGCAGGCGCCGAACTCCAAAAGCTTGAGCTGCCCGCCCGAGAGATGGCCGGCGTCGAGATGCATCAGCCGGACGAGCGCGAGATCCTCGAGCAATTCTAGTGCCCGCGTCTCGGCCGCCTCCTGCGATAGCCCGAGCGCTGAGCCCGCGACCAGCAAATTGTCGAGCGTGCTCATGCGCGGAAACGAGCGCGTGAGCTGAAACGTACGCTGAACTCCGAGCGCCGCCAGCGTCTCGGGCCGCAGTCCGCCGGTCGGGCGGCCGTCGAGATCGACCCGGCCCGCGTCGGCGGCGAGGTACCCGCTCAGGATATTGATCAGCGTGGTCTTGCCGGAGCCGTTCGGGCCGATGAGCCCCACGAGCTCGCCCGCGTCCACCGTGAAGCTCGTCCGGTCCAGCGCCTTGATGCCGCCGAAGGATTTGCTGACGCGATCAATCAAGAGACAAGGCATCGCTCACTCCGCCGCTTGCGCCGTGGCCGGGCGCGCGCGGGCACGCTCGAAGGCGCGGCGCAACAGGCCCCACAGCCCCTCGCGGAAGAAACGGCTGAAAATGATGACCAGCAAAGCGAAGACGATCAGCTGATAGCCGCCGAAGCCGCGCAGGAATTCCGATGCGATATAGACCAGGAAGGCCGCGCCGATCGGACCGGGGAGGGTGCCGAGACCGCCGATCACCACCATGCTGATGATGATGCCGGTCTGCGAGATCAGCCCGAGCTCGGGGCTGACGAACTGCGCGAAATGGCCGTAGAGCGCACCGGCGAGCCCGCTGATCGCGGCGCTCAAGGTGAAGGCGTTGGTCTTCCACAGCACGATCTTCACGCCGCGGCTCGCGGCCGCGATTTCGTCGTCGCGGATCGCCCGCAGATACAGCCCGGCCGGCGTCCGCAGCAGGAAATAGAGGCCGAGCTGCACGGCCAAGAGCACCGCGAGCATGGCGTAGTAATAAGCCAGCCGGTGATCGAAGATGCCGGGCACGTTCAGGCCGAGGTCGCCGCGGGTGATTTCGATCGAATTGCTGATGATGAGCCTGACGATCTCGGCGAACGAAAGCGTCGTGAGCGCGAGATAGGGTCCGCGCAGGCGCAACACGATCCGGCCGAGCACGAAACCGATCAAACCGGAGACGACGATCGCGGCCGGAATGCCGACCATGGGGGGCGCGTTGTAGTGATAGGACAGGAGCCCGGTGACATAGCCGCCGATCATGCCGAAGGCGGCGGGCGCCAGCGAGAGCTGCCCGGTATAGCCCGCGAGCAGGTTCCAGGCCGCTGCCAGCATGGCGAAATACATCGAGACGATGAAGACGCCGCGCCAATATTCGTTGGCCACGATCGCCGGCAGCAACGCCACGGCGGCGAGAATGCCGAGCGAAACCAAGAGCTCGGTTCGCATGCGCGCGCGCGTGCCGCCTTGTACGTCCTCGGCTTTCATACGTCGCGCGCCCGTTCGCCGAACAGGCCTTGCGGCCGGAACATCAGGACCAAGATCAGGATCACCAGCCCGAAGGTGTCGCGGTACTGATAGGAAATATATACGCCGCCGAAGCTCTCCAGCACGCCGAGGATCAGGCTGGCGACGATGCTGCCCGGCACCGAACCCATGCCGCCGAGCACCACGATCACGTAGGACTTGATCGCCGGAAACACGCCGACATCGGGAGTGGGATTGAAGATATTGGCGAGCAACGCGCCCGAGACCGCCGCCAGGCCGCCGGCGAGCGCGAACACGATGGCGCTCGCCTTCGCCGTGTCAATGCCGGCGAGCGAGGCGCCGAGCCGGTTTTGCGCCACCGCCTGGATCTGCCGACCCCAGTAGGAATAGCGCACGATCAAGCCGGTGGCGATGATCACGCCGATGCCGGCCAACGCCGCGATCAGGCGATGGCCGCTGATCAGGACGGGCCCGAGAGCGATGCGGGTGACATCGACGAGCGCGGGCCCCTTATAGGCATAAGGCCCGACGATCTTGTCGACGAGATTGATGAGCAACAGCGACAATCCGAAGGTCACGATCACCGCGTACTCGTCGCGCATCACGGCCCAGGAGGTGTAGCCCGAGTAGAGCGGGCGCATCAGCAGCCGCTCGACGATCAATCCGACGATCATTCCGACCAGGAACGCGAACGGGAGCGAGATCCAGGGCGAGATGCCGAGCAAGAGCCCCGCCAGCGTATAGGCATAGGCGCCCAACATGTAGAATTCGCCGTGGGCGAAGTTCACCACCTTGAGGATGCCGAAGATCAACGACAGCCCGATCGCCATCAGGGCGTAGAACACGCCGATGATCAGGCCGTTGATGGCGAGGTCGAGAGTGAGCATGGGGAAGGAATACGCGGATGACGAAGCGGGAGGCGCGCGAACTCCGCGCCTCCCGCAGGTTCAGGCAGAAACCAGGCGTCGATTCACTTCGCTTTCTCGATCCGCGCGGGATCGAGCTTTTGACCCGGATCCTGCACGATCTTGGTATCCGCGATCGGCTGCTTCACCGCCGTGATCTGAAACGTGAGATAGGGGATGTCGAGCCATTGGTGATAGCGGTAGCCGGCCTTCTCGGTCGAGAACGAAACCCCGCCGCGCGTGCCGGTCCATTTCAGGCCCTCGAGCGCCTTGATCATGGCGTCCGGCTCGGTCGATTTCGCCGCCTTGATCGCCTCGGTGACCACGAACAAACTGTCGGCGGCCTGGAACAGGAGCCGGCTCGGTTGGTTCTTGGTCTTGGCGGTGTAGTCGGCGGCGACCTTCTTGCCGAGATCGGGCAACGTCATCTTCGGATGATAGAGGCCGAAGACCAGCATGTTCTTCGCGGCATCGCTCACGTTGGTCCAGAAGTCGGGATAATCGGCGATGCCCGACGCATCGTAGAGATAGGTCTTGGCGGACGGCGCGATGCCCTGCTCGTAGAGTTGGTTGAGCACGATATAGGCGGCCGGCGGCAGCATGATTTCAATGACCGCGTCGGGCGGATTGGCCTTGAGCGGCAATAACGCCGGCAGGAAGTCCTTGCCCGCGCGATCGAGCGTCTCGTACTTGTATTCGACGCCGGGCGCCCGCTCGGCGAGCTGTGCGCCCAAGAGCTTGGCGAGGCCGACGCCGTAGTCGGTATTCTCGCAGAAGGCGACGACGCGCTTGGCGCCGAGCGCCTTCATCGTCTCCGCCATCGCGATCGCGACCCGGCTGTTGTAATTGCCGGGATTGAATACCTCGGCATAGCCCTTCTCGCGGATCGCGTCGGACCAGCCGTTGGTGTTGATGTAGGGCACATGATAGCGGTGCGCGACTTCGATGGCGGCGAGCGCGCCCGAACTCTGGTGCTCTCCGACGATGGCCACGACCTTGTCGCTGGTGATGAGCTTCTCGACCGCGGCGCGCGTCTTCTCGGGGATGCCTTGGGTATCCTCGAACACGAGCTCGATCTTCCGGCCGAGCACGCCGCCGGCGTCATTGATGATCTTGGCGGCGACCTCGACCCCGTCCTTGACCTGGGTCCCTTGCGAGACCGAGCCGGGCGGTGACTGGGCGATGGTGACGCCCACCTTGATGGGGTCGGCCGCGAGCGCGGCGTTGGCGAAGGCGAACAGTCCTGCGGCAAGCGCCACCAGGCCGGTTCGATGCGTTCTGAAGGTGGATTTGATGGACACGACTACCTCCCGTATTGGCCGTTGCGACACGGCTCGAATTGATTGATCGTGAACTCTAATTGAGCGGCCGATCACGGTCGAGGCTCATTTTTCTGTCCCTTGTTCGGCAGGCGAAATCCGGGAATGAGGCAGCCGCCGGGCCGGTTTCCTGCTTGAAGGATGGCAACAGAGATGCCTTGATTGGCGCCCGCGCGCCTGACCGAACGGAGCACCGAGCCCCATGCCCAATCCCATGATCCCCCGCGAGCGCGCCGATTATTCGGCGATCGTTGATCGTCCGCCGCTGAAATTGCCGGGCGGCGCGCGCCTCGTGTTCTGGACCATCGTCAATTACGAGGTTTGGGACATCGGACGACCAATGGCGCGCCAGGTCCTGCCGGCGCCGACCGGCGTGCCGCTGTTGCCCGACGTCGTGCACTGGGCCTGGCACGAATATGGCATGCGGGTGGGCTGCTGGCGGTTCTTCGAATTGTTCGAGCGCCTCAAAATCAAGCCGACGCTCGCCGCCAACGCGCGCATCTGCGAGGACTATCCGCGCGTCGCCGAACAGGCCAAGCGCGACGGCTGGGAGTTCATGGGCCATGCCTACGAGCAGGGCCCGATCCACAAGGAGACCGACCAAGCCGGCATGATCAAGCGCACCATGGACATCATGCAGAAATTCACCGGCAAGCGCCCGGTCGGCTGGCTCGGACCCGGCCTGACGCAGACCCTGGAGACGCCGGAACTCCTGGTCGACGCCGGCGTGAAATATATCGGCGACTGGGTCTATGACGACGAACCCACCGTCATCCGCACCGCCAAGGGCCCGCTGGTGACGCTGCCCTATTCGGTGGAGCTCAACGACATTCCGATGATGCTGGTCCAGCACCACCAGAGCGACTATCTGCAACAGCGCGCCATCGACCAGTTCGACCGGCTCTATGCCGAGGGCAAGGATCGCGCCAAGATCATGGCGCTCGCGATCCACCCCTACATCAGCGGCCAGCCGCACCGGATCAAATATCTGGAGGCGATCTACGACTATGTGAGACGCTTCGACGGCGTGCTGCATTGGAATGGCGAGCAAATCCTCGAGTGGTACCGCTCCGTCTCCACCCGCACGAAGCGCGAGGCCGCGGAGTGAACATGCCGGCTCGTGCGCATCCGGAACCCGGCGGCGAATGATCATGCATCCGCGCGAACGCCTCGATTTCTCTCCCATCACTCAACGGCCGCCATTGCGCTTTCCCAAAGGCGTGCGGCTGGTGGTCTGGCCGGTGTTGGCGCTCGAGGACTGGGACATTTCGCGGCCGATGGCGCGCATGGTGATTTCCCCGCCCCAGGGCCAACCGATGCTGCCCGACCATCCGAACTGGAGCTGGCACGAATACGGCATGCGGGTCGGCTTCTGGCGGCTCAAGAAAATGCTCGAACAAGTGGGCGCCGCGCCGACCGTGACGCTCAATGCCAAGGTCTGCGAGACCTATCCGCAGGTGGTAGCGGCCTGCGTCGAGAACGGCTGGGAACTCAATGCGCACGGTTACGAGCAGATCCCCATGCACAAGCTCGACGACCAGCGCGCCGTGATCGCGAAGAGCATGGACGTGATCGAAAAATTCTGCGGCAAGCGGCCGCGCGGCTGGTTCGGCCCGGGCCTCACCCAGACTTTCGATACCCTGGATTATCTCGCCGAGGCCGGGGTCGAATATATCGGCGACTGGGTGCTCGACGACGAGCCGGTAACCTTGCGCACCAAGACCAAGCCGATCGTGGCGCTGCCCTATAATTTCGAGCTGCACGACATCGTGTTGATGGCGCTGCAGCACCAGCCATCGGACATGATGTACCGGCGCTCGCTCGACCATTTCGAATGTCTGTACGAGGAATCCGCCGAGCGCGCGAAAATCATGGCCATCGCCTGCCATCCCTATCTTTCGGGAGTGCCGCACCGGATCGCGCATGTGCGGCGCACGTTCGAGGAAATCCTGAGCCGGGACGGGGTGGTGGCCTGGGACGGCGCCCGCATCCTCGACTGGTATCTGGCGCAGCGGAGACGGCCGTGAATTCTGTGGCCGCAAAATCGCGCCGGCCGCGGGCGGCTTTCGTGCCGCACGATCTCGTGGGCCCGCTTAAGGGCGCCGCGAGCGGGCCGCTTGCCGGTCTCACCGCCGCGGTCAAGGATATGTACGACATCGCCGGCGCCCGCACCGGCGGCGGCAATCCCGAGTGGCTTCTGGCGCATCCGCCGGCGGCGGCCAATGCCCGCGCGGTCCAGAAAATCCTCGATGCCGGCGCCACCGTCATCGGCAAGACCGTGTGCGACGAATTCTTCTTCAGCGTGACCGGCGCCAATGCCCATTACGGCACGCCGCTCAATCCGCGCGCGCCCGGACGGCTGCCCGGCGGCTCTTCGAGCGGATCGGCGTCAGCCACGGCTTCGGGCGCCTGCGATTTCGCGCTCGGCAGCGACACCGGCGGATCGGTGCGCGTGCCGGCGGCCTTGTGCGGGCTCTATGGCATCCGGCCGACCCACGGCCGGGTCGATCTTTCGGGCGCAATGCCGATGGCGCCTTCCTTCGACGTGGCCGGATGGTTCGCAAGCGGGCCGGGCGTCTTTCGCAGCATTGGCCAAGTGCTGCTCGAGGGCGACCGCCGCGCCGCGCCGATCAGTCGCATGATCCTGTTGGACGATGCCTTGGCCGAGGCCGATTCCGAGGTCGCAGCCTTGCTGCAGGCCTTTCTCGCGGATGCGGCCGATCATTTGCCGAAGCCGGAGCATGCGCGCATCGCGCCCCAAGGGCTCGACCCCTGGCGCGAATGCTTCCGGGTCATTCAGGGCAGAGAAATCTGGAGCATCTATGGCGAGTTCATCACGCGCCAGCGGCCGCGGCTCGGTCCCGGCATCAAGGAGCGGATGGAATACGCCGCCAAGGTATCGGAGCGCGAGGCCGAGACGGCGCGGCGTGAACAAATGCGCGCGCGCGAGCAGGTGCGCGAGATGGCCGCGCCGGGCACGATCCTCGCCTTGCCGACCGCGCCCTCGATCGCGCCGCTCATCGATGCGTCCACCGAAGCGCTCGACTCCTTTCGCAGCCGCGTCATGCGGCTCACCTCGATCGCGGGACTGAGCGGTCTGCCCCAGATCACGCTGCCGGCCGGCACCATCGACGGCTGCCCGGTTGGGCTTTCCTTCATCGCCTGGAGCGGTGGCGACGAGGCGCTGCTCGATCTGGCTTTTGGCCTGGCGAAGCACGGCGGGATCGAACGGCAGGGCGACCGCCCGCATCGTTAGCGTCCACCGGCTCGCGGCCGGTCTCTTGATCCACCTGATTCTGAAGTGCGGTGAGGGCTTTTTCGAGTTGAACCCGCGCGCCATCGGTATCGCTATCGGGACCGACGCGGAGCGCCTCGCCCCAACGGATGACGATGCGTGAACAGGGCCACGGAAACAGAAAGCGATCCCACGTATTCATCAATACGCCCCGGCTGACGCCGATGCTGGCCGGCACGATCGGCAGCTGGGTCAGGCGCGCAATGCCGATGATGCCTTCGCTTACGCGCATGCGCGGACCGCGCGGGCCGTCCGGGGTGATGAACAGGCTGTGACCTTCGCGCGCGTGCCGCACCAGCTCTCTCACCGCATGGATGCTGTCGCGGCTGCTGGAGCCCGAAACGGTTTGCATGTCGAAATACCAGCCCGCCTTGCTGATGAGCTGCCCGTCCCGGTGCGGGCTAATGAGCGCGACGAGCGAGCGGTTGCCGTGCCGCAAATAGTGCAACAGGGCCAAGCGGCCGTGCCACATGGCGAGAATGAAAGGAGCCGGCAGCGGCGGCTGCGGGCGATCGAGTTTGCTCGTCCATTTCACCAGCAGCACATAGGCCGCGCCCAGGCCGCTGATCAGCCACTGGCTGGCGGACAGCGCCATCAGCTGCCGGTAAATTTCTCGGGCCGACATGAATTCTCACTTGCCCAAAGCATTCGCCGTAATTTTGGTCGCTCATGCAGCCCTGTACTAACGCCGTTCGTACATATCAAACGGGCGAGAGCGGCGTCGGCATCGAGCAATGCCTTTGTTTAGCCGACATGAAGGCAAGATCAAAGCACGGTTAGGGCCGGCGCAGCTGCCGGCATCCGTAGATAGGTCCGTGCGAAATGTCAGTTTAGCAGTGTGAGTTGACGCCGGCCCTGGGCTCTTTACTCGGAGTCAGCCCGCCAAATCGACTGCCAGAACCTGGCCGCCGGTTCATAAAGCTTGGGAGCGACGTTGATGGCGACCGCAAGCGGCGCGATGACCTTGGGGTCGATCGCG
>JAUSIF010000014.1 GCA_030648135.1 Xanthobacteraceae bacterium | reverse complement strand
ACCTCTCCCCACCGGGGAGAGGTGAAAGAAGGAAAGCGTTGCGAGAACAATGGAGGCCGCTTGAAACCATCGACCGTCATGGCCGGACGCAAACCCGCGCCGCTAATGGCCCGCGGCTTTCAGATATTTCCGGCCGAACTGCTTCGGCGCCTTGGCGCCGACGCGCCGCACTTTCTTGATCCGCAGCGGAGCCAGGCCGGATCTTTCCGCGATCTCGCGGTCCTGCGCCTCGATGACCGCGCGGGCCGGCGCATCGCCGTCGAGGCCGCCCAGCACCGTGCTCGGCACTCTGCGGTTGGACCGCTGCGAGCCGTCCTCATAGAGGACGTCGAACAGCACGAATTCAGTCCCCGCGCGCGTTCCCGGTTTCCGAGCCATGGTCTTGATCCTGGAGCGGGCCTGGTCCGGCGCCGCGCGCGGGGTTTTGCCCCAGATCGCGCGCCAAAGCAAATCAGGCCGGTGCGGCGAACCGCGCGCCCCTCTTCCAGGGGGCGATGGCAAAGCTCGGAGGCAAATCGCCTCGCGGGAACGAAATGTATTGTCCCCTCTCCCCTGTGGGGAGAGGGCCAGGGTGAGGGGGCCTAGGAATGAAAGAATTGACTGACCCGTCCCCCTCACCCGGCGCGCTAACGCGCGCCGACCTCTCCCCGGCGGGGAGAGGTGAAAGAAGGAAAGCGCCGCGAGAAAAGAAACGGCTGTTTGAAATTCGATCGCGCCGGGCGAGCCATGACTGGGCTGGATACCTCCGGCGCGCCCGGCCCGCTCGCGGCCGGTCTCTATGGTCCAACCGGCGCTCCAAAGTGAACGAATCCTGCCGGGTCCATTCATCCGCCGTTCACATTCGCCGCCGCGGGCCGTTTCCGCGACAAGCTCGCGCGTAAATCTTGTTGACGCCGCCGCAATGAGCGAGAAATATGCCCGGTCTTCACCTCATGTGAAGGTGTATAGGGGGACTGGTCATGAAGAAACTTGGACTTGGAATCGCCATGGCGGCCGCGCTGATGCTGTCGATGGCGCCGGCCATGCAGGAAGCGAGCGCGGCGGCGCCGAAACAGCAGAAGACGCTGTCGCAGGGCTTCTTCGAAGAGCTCGGCAAGATCGGCAAGCCCGCGGCAAAAGCCAAGGCGAAGAAGAAGAAGGCCAAGAAGAAGGCCGCCAAGAAAGCCGCGGAGCCCAAGAAGGACGCCAAGAAGGAAGCCCCGGCCGCCAAGAAAGACGACAAGAAAAAGTAAGCTTCCGTCCCGGAATCAGAAGCGCTTCGCCGGCCACCGCGCCGCGCGAAGCGCTTCCATGTTGCAGCCCCGTTATTCGGCGCCGGTTACTCGACGATCGTGCGCACCACGCTCGAGGTCGGGCGCGAGTTGGCGATCGGCAGCTTTTCCTGCTTGCGCACCAGCTCGTCGTATTCCGCCAGCGTCTTGATCGGCTCCTTCGCCTTCATGTGCACGATCTTGTAGCCGCCGGCCTTGAGCTTATCGAGCAGCTCCGGCAGCGCCTCGGCGGTGTGCTTCTGGAAATCGTGCAACAGCACGATGCCCTTGCCGTGCTTCTCCAGCTTTTTCATCACCGAGGCGATCACCCGCTCGGGGGTGCGCATGGTGAAGTCGAAGGAGTCCATGTCGGTCGAGAAAATGCCGATGTTGCGCTCGCCCAGATAGGTCACGACCTGCGGCGGATGCTTCAGCACCGGAAATCGGAAGAACGGCGCGGTCGGCCCGCCCACCGCCATGTGCACGGCGGAAGCGCCCATCTCGAGCTCGGTCTTGGCGTCCTCGAACTTCATCTTGTCGAGGTTCTTATGCGACCAGGTGTGATTGCCGATCGAGTGCCCGGCCTCGGCCACCTGCTTGAGGATCTCCGGATACCAGGTCGCGTGCTTGCCGATCGGGAAGAACGTCGCCTTGATGCAGTGAGCCGCCAGCGCCTTGAGCACGGCCGGGGTGTTGTTCGGCCAGGGGCCGTCGTCGAAGGTCAGCACCACCTCGTTCGCGCGCAGGAAATCGTGCTGCTTGAAATGCTCGAAACCGAAGCCGGGCCCGCCGGTGGTGTCGACCTCGACCGTGCGCGTAATGCCGAGCGCGTTGGGGTTCTCGCACTTGGGCGCGGGCGCCGCGGCGGCAGGTGGGGTGGCAGGTGGAGTGGCCGCCCGCGCCGGCGCATTTTGCGCTTGCGCGCTGCCCAGGGCCGCCAGAAACGCCGATATCGCAACTACGCTCGCAACCGCCACACGCATCGTTTCTACTCCTTCGGGTGAGCCTGTCCGGACGGAACCGGAAGTGATCTTAGAACAGAAACGGCCGCGTGCCACAAGGTCGGTGGCTGTCGGTGGCTATGGCGCCGTGGCGGCCCGGCCTTCGCCGAACCGGGCTCTAGAACCGGATTTCGTCTTGGCCGGAAAAATTTTCGACCACGAGCAGGCGCGCGGTCAGGATCGATGCGGCGGCAAGACCGGATCGCTTGGCCTCGCGCCCGCCATCGCCCGCCCCGCAAGATGGCGAATCGGATCCGCGATCCATGCCTGCTCGCGCGGCGACCGCTCGCGCGGCGAGCCGCGCATGCAGCCCGGGTTGATAAACAGTCCGCGAACGCGGCCCGGAACCGGGCCGGAAGGGTGCCGCCAGATGAACGGCAGATGAATGGAGATGAACGCCAGATGAACGGATTATGCGCGGGAAATCGGTTTCGCCCCGGGCGGGGCGAAAGAAAACGGCGCGCGCGTGTGCATCGCAAAAAATTATCCGGGAACCCAACGGTTTTCCTGCATTTTATTGTCGCATAAACGCGAGAGGTGATTGACTTCCGGGGCCAGTTGAAGGGAATCTATATGCGCACTCATCCCATTCTGGGCTGAAAGGGGAGCAACATGAGAAAATTAAGTCTCGCTATCGCCATGGCTTTGGCCTTGGCCTTCAGCGCGCTGCTGCCGATGCAGTCGGCGCGTGCGGACGCAGGCGCCACGATCGCCATTATTGGCGTCGGTGGCTGGTCCTGGTGCCACTTGACCTACGCCCAGCCGCGGGCGACCGGCCTGTGCTGGTGGCACGATTCCTATCACCAGCGGGTTTACGGAACACCGGCGAAGAAAGGCAAGAAGGGCAAGAAGAAAGCGAAGAAGTAAGGTTCTTGCCTGCGGCAGCTCGACTGCCGCGATCAATTGCGACCCGGTCCGGAAACGGACGAGCACGAGCGCCTCGCAGGCCGAACGGCCTTGCGACGCGCTCGTTTGCTTTTGAACGGCGGCGTGCACGATGCCGGCATCGTCAAGCTCGTTGACGGCGATGCGGCCCTATGAATGTTGCGCGCGCCTAGAGCATGATCCCGAAAAGTGGGAACCGGTTTTCGGAAAAGATCATGCTCAAACAAAAAGCTAGAGCCCGACTCTGATTCCATCAAAGCGAATAAGGCTCTAGCGCGGCTCGATCTCGAAGATCGCGGTGACGCGGCCGCGGAACTCCTGCTCGCCGGCCTCGATCGGAACCGCCGCGCGCGCCTCCGGCGCACCCGCCGCCAGCGCCCGCAGCACGGGCGGGCGTGGCCCATTCTGTTGGCCCTCCACGATCGACATCACCCGCACGATGCGCACCCCCGCCGCCTCGGCATAAAGGCCGGCCTTGCGAACGGCGTCCTTCATCGCCGCCGCGCGCGCTGCGTCCCGCAACGGCCCCGGCTCGGCGACCAAAAGCTCGATGTCGCGGAGCTGATTGGCGCCGACCACCACCAGCCGGTCGAGCAGGACACCGAGCTTGTCGAGGTCGCGCACGCGGATCGAGAGCGCATTGCTCACCTCGTAGCCGACGATCTTGCGCGGCTCGCGCGAGCCGGCGGCTGGATAGGAATATTGCGGCTGCACCGAGACGCGCGTGGTCTCCAGGTCGCGCGCTTCGATGCCCGCCCCTTTCCCGGCCGCGATCACAGCGCTCGTCGCCTTGGAATTCTCGGCCAAGGCATCCTTGGCGCTGCCCGCCTGCGAGACGACGGCGAGGTCGGGCCTTGCCGCCGCGAGCCCCTCGCCCATGACCGTGAGCGTCGATTTGGATCTGTCCTGCGCCGCCGCCGGGCCCGAAAGCGCGAGCGCGAGCGGCAGGATCAGCGCGGCCCACGCGCTCACGGTACGGATGGAAAAGATGCGATCGGCGAGCATGGATTCCTCCCCTGAATGTCGGAAGAACGAGCCCGACCTTCGCGGCGGCATTGCGGCGTGCGCGTTATCACCACGTTCGCCATACCAAAAGATGCCGGCCTACGCCGTGCAGTGGTCGCAATCCTACGCTAAGCTTGTTATTGAGTGATCCTTCGATCCGGAGATTCGAATGCGCCGCGCCGTTCTCGTTCCGGGCCTCATCGCCCTCGCCGTTCTGCTCGCGCCCGCGCCCGCGGCGGCCGTGAAGAAAGTTCCCTATCCCGAGGTCAAGGTGTCGGTTACCCCTGCCTTCAAGGGCGATCCGGGCCTCGACGCCCTGCGCAAGGCGCTCGCCGACGCGGCCGCCAGGAAAGACATGGCGGCGCTTTCCGCTCTGGTCGCGCCGAAATTCCTGTGGACCTCCGGCGGCGAACCGGCCGAAAATTTCGACGGCAAGCGCGACGCACTGCATAATTTCAAGGTCGCGTTCGGATTCCGCGAAGCCGGCAAGACCGCCGACGGCCCGACCGAGATCGGGCCGCAATGGAACCTGCTCGCTTTGTTCGCCGCCGATGAAAGCCTTGGCCAGGACCCGGGCTCGCCCATGGTGTGCGGACCGCTCATGGCCAAGGCGGTCGATGAGAAAACCCTCGAACAGGCCATTGAAAAAGTGGACGAGGAGAACGAGTCGTCCGAATGGATCTATTTCGTCGACGAGGTCACGCTCACCGGATCGCCCACCGGCGGCTCCCCGGTCGGCAAATTCGCCCAGAGCGCGCTGCCGGTGGTCTCGATCTTCCCCGTTCCGCAGGAAACCAAGCCGCCCGCCGAACCGAAGCCGCCGACCCATATCGAGCTGTTGCTGCCCTCGGGCAAGACCGGCTGGGCACCGGTGGACAAGATGCGTCCGCTGGTCATCGATCGGCTCTGCTACGCCAGGGTCGCGAGCGGGGAGTGGAAGATCGCGGGCTTTGATCAGTCCGAATAGGCGGGGCTTTTCCCGCCGCACCGCCCTGCGATAAGGTGCGGCCCGCTTTCCAGCCCGGCCCGCGCGGCCGGCGATCGCAGCAACGAACGAACCCCGGATGCGTCACCTCGACCAATACGGGCCCTTGGAATGGGCGCGCGGCGATCCGCTCGTGCATGGTTTCAAGCGCGTGCGCAACGTGGCGATCGAACGGACCTTCCGCCGCCTGCACCCGCGCGCGCTCCACCGCTTCCTCGCCGATCACGCCGGGCTCGCGGGCGGAACCGTCGCGCTCACCATCGCCTACAATACGCCGTGGGTGGTCGAGCTGCAGATCCGCGCGGCGAAACGGACGCTGGCCGCCGATGCGCTGATCGTGGTCGACAATTCCCGCGATCGCACCGCGCGCGGCGAGATCGAACGCCTGTGCCGCGAGCGCGCCGTTCCCTATATCGGCCTGCCGTTCAATCCGGAATGGCATCCCTGCCGCTCGCACGGCATCGCCATGACCTGGGCCTATTACAATGTGGTGCGGCCGCTGCGGCCGAAGCTGTTCGCCTTTCTCGATCACGACCTCATCCCGCTCGAGCGGCTCGATCTCGCAGCAGGGGTCAAGACCCAGCCGTTCTATGGCCCGATCAATGATTCGCCTTGGGGCTGGAATCTGTGGGCCGGCTATTGCGTCTACGATTTCGCGGCGGTCGAGGCCTATCCGCTCGATTTCAACAACGACAATCCACGCGGGCTCGATACCGGCGGGCGCAATTTTTCGGCGCTCTACCGGCACTTCGATCGCGATGCGATCCGTTTCTGCCAAATCCGCGAACAGGCGCTCGCCGATCCGCTCGACGGCTCAGAACGGATCGTGCAACTGATCGATGATTTGCTGCATGTGGGCTGCGTCTCGTTCACGTCGCAATGGCCGTTGCGGCATGAGCCCGGATTTTTTCAACGCATCGTGCAGGCTTGCGAGCAGGGAACCAAGCTCGCGCAACTCTATCGCGGCCCGGCCGTCGTGAAAGCGCAGGTCTCCGGATAGAATTCTCCCGTACGGTGGACGCGGGTACTTAAGTCTTTGCTTTGAAGAGCCGCGGCCCCGGCAATGGGACGCGCCCTTCCCTCGCCGCGCGCTCGCGCCCATATTGCGGGGATGCCGAAACCCCTGAAGCCCTATCGCACCGCGCGCGGCACCCATCATGGCATGGCCGAGCGGCCGCAGCGCGCCTTCGAGCCGGCGCCGGTCTCGGGCCTCGATCCCAAGCTCGCGG
>JAUSIF010000006.1 GCA_030648135.1 Xanthobacteraceae bacterium | reverse complement strand
CTATTCTTCGCGCGACTGAATGAACAGGCCGCATCGTAAAGGCAATCTTGTCCTCGTGATTTGCTAGCTAGAAAGTGATCGACAGTGACCCTGCGAACGGCCGGTGGCTGCTTATATTCATCGCGAACCAGCGATCTTAGGAGATCTCCCGATGTTTTCGTTCCGGAAAATGCTCGAGATGCCCTCTTCTACGGAGGCCCTGCCCGGCAGACCCAGCCCGATCCGGACCGCCGAAAACCATTTTGTTTCCGGCCGGCCGCTGAAGGGGCCCTATCCCGAGGGCACGGCCGAGGCCATGTTCGGCCTCGGGTGCTTCTGGGGTGCTGAGAAAAAGTTTTGGCAGATACCCGGCGTGTGGGTGACGGCCGTGGGTTATGCGGGCGGTGCTACGCCCAATCCGACCTATGAGGAGGTCTGCTGCGGCCGCACTGGCCACAACGAGGTGGTGTTGGTCGTCTACGATCCGCGCCAGGTCACCCATCAGGATCTACTCAAGGCCTTCTGGGAGACGCACGACCCGACCCAGGGCATGCGCCAGGGCAATGACATCGGCACGCAATATCGCTCCGGCATTTATGTATATGACTCCGTCCAGCGCACTGCCGCCGAGGCTTCAAAGGAGGTCTATGAAAAGGCGCTGCGCGCCAAACGCTACGGCCCGATCACGACCGAGATCCTCGACGCGCCGGAATTCTATTTCGCCGAGGACTATCACCAGCAATATCTCGCCAAGAATCCGCACGGCTATTGCGGGATCGGCGGCACCGGTGTGGCCTGCCAGATTGGCGTCGGCGTCGCGGCAAAATAAGAAGCTTGGCGCGCCCGACAGGATTCGAACCTGTGACCTCTGCCTTCGGAGGGCAGCACTCTATCCAGCTGAGCTACGGGCGCCTGCCCGTATTTGACTTAACCGATCGCCCCTGCCCCCGCAACGTCGGCCGCCCGGGCTTTTTGCGCGACGTTCACACCCTTGAGGTCGCGCGAGGCTTGCGCACCGCTCTAGCGCGGCGCGCGCTTGGCCAGAATTCGTTGCAAGGTACGGCGGTGCATGTTGAGCCGGCGCGCCGTCTCGGACACGTTGCGTCCGCACAGCTCGTAGATGCGCTGGATGTGCTCCCAACGCACGCGGTCTGCCGACATCGGTTTTTCCGGTGGCTCGGCCTTCTGGCCGGGAGCGGCGGTCAGCGCCGCATAGACGTCGTCGGCATCGGCAGGCTTGGCGAGATAATCGACCGCGCCGTACTTCACCGCGGTCACCGCGGTCGCGATATTGCCGTAGCCGGTAAGGATCACTCCGCGCGCGTCGGGTCTACGCTCCTTCAAGGCCGAAATCACCTCGATGCCGTTGCCGTCGGCGAGCCGCATGTCCACGACGGCAAAGGCCGGCGGAGAGGAGGCAACCTGGGCGAGACCTTCGGCGACCGATTCCGCGGTCGTCACCTCGAAGCCCCGGCTTTCCATCGCGCGTGCGAGCCGCTCCAGGAACGACTTGTCGTCGTCGACGATGAGAAGTCGATGATCGAGCATCATCTCGACGTTGGGCGCATCCGACATGAAGGTACGTACCCCATTACCTGATCGGTACCTAACTGGCGGCGCGAGAAAAATTGCGCCGCGGCAGTTTCACAATCCCGGCGAAAGACTTAGTTCTCCGCTCGGTCGGTGGCAAGGGTGGTAGCCGCTTGCTGCTCGGGACGCGCAGCCGACCAAGGTCGGCCTTCCGAATTAAGGTTAAGCCCGAGTACCGCGCGCGGCCAGCGCACCCGGACGACTGCCCCGGTATGCGGAAAACTCCGGTTCTCGAGCGAGAGCGCCGCGCCAGTCCGCTCCAGTAGGGTCTTGGCGATAAAGAAGCCGAGGCCGAGACCGCCCGGCTCATCCGCCGCGCGCACGCGCCGCCGGCCGCGGATTGTCACATAGGGCTCTCCGATACGGTTGATCACTTCCGGGGCGAAGCCAGGCCCATCGTCGGTGACAATGATCGCAATGTCCTCGGTGTTCCAGTGGGCCGATACGCTTACTCCTCCTTGGGCGAAGTCGACCGCGTTCTCCACCAGATTGCCGAGGCCGTAGAGGATCGCCGGATTGCGCGCGATGATCGGCTCGCCAGCGTGTTCCAGCGGCAGCTCGACCGTAATCGGGATTCCAATGGGACGATGCGGCATCACCACTTCCTCGAGGAGATGGGAGAGCGGCATGCGATCGAACGGGGCATCTCCTGAGCCGAGCGAGGCGAGTGTGCGCAAAATGGAGCGGCAGCGTTCGCTCTGCTCGCGCAGAAGCCGAAAGTCGTCCATGTGCGGGGAGTCCGCAGGCATGGACCGTTCGAGCTCGCGCACGACGACGGCGATGGTCGCAAGCGGCGTGCCCAGCTCGTGCGCCGCGGCCGCCGCGAGACCGTCAAGCGCCGAGAGATGTTGCTCGCGCGCGAGCACCAGCTCGGTCTCGGCGAGCGCGTCCGAGAGCTGACGCGTCTCATCGGCAATCTTCCAGGCATAGGCCCCGATGAAGGCGACCGAGATCACGAGAGCGACCCAATCGCTGATGCGATGGAGCATCGTATTCTTGGCTTCCTCTTCGAGATACCACTGCAGAGGA
>JAUSIF010000399.1 GCA_030648135.1 Xanthobacteraceae bacterium | reverse complement strand
TTCTCGCCTCCCCCCTTGCGGGGGAGGCCGGCGCGCGCAGCGCGCCGGGAGGGGGGGGAACGACGACGAACCGTCTTTCGTGGCGACACTCCTCCCCGACCCTCCCCCTCAAGGGGGGAGGGAGTTGAGTCAAGAAGCCCCGCCGGCGGATCGGCGACGATTCGGCCTCCCGCCACATCCACCACCGGGACGAAGCGGTCGAGGAAGGGAAGCATCACGCTCTCGCCGCCGCCCTTGGGCGCGATTTCCAGGAGATCGCCGGCGCCGAAATTCTGCACCGCCTCGATCGTACCGAGCGTCTCTCCGCTTTTCGTCTCTACCCGCAAGCCGACGAGGTCGGCGTGATAGAAAGTCTGCTGCTCGAGCACCGGCAGCCGTTCGCGCGGCACGTAAAGCTCGACGTTGGTAACCTGTTCGGCGGCGGTTCGATCGTTGATTCCTTCGAGGCGGGCGACCAGATGATTTTTTGCCGGCCGCAGCGAAAGGATGCGGAAGCTGCGCGAACCCGCCTCGTCCTCGAGCGGCCCGAGCGAGCTTAAAGCGAGCGGGTCGTCGGAGAAGGCAAACAGCCGCACTTCGCCGCCCAGCCCATGGGCGGCGCCGATTTTGGCCACGCGGATTCGCCCCGATGCCATTGCTCGCCGATCTCAGGCGTCAGCTTGTAGCGGCCTCGCCGGCCGGGGCCGCGGGCGCCGCGGGCGCGGCTGCAGCGGCTGCCGGAGCTGCAGGTGCGGCAGCTGCCGCCGCGGCGGCCGCCGCTTCGTCTTTCTTCACCTTCGGCTTCGCCTTCTGCGGATTGTTGCGCGGCTTGCGCTTCATCAACCCGGCGGCGTCGAGGAAGCGCAGCACCCGGTCGGTCGGGAGCGCACCCTTCGACAGCCAGTGCTTGATGCGTTCGAGATTGAGCGTGACGCGCTCCTTGGAGTCCTTCGGCAACAGCGGATTATAGGTGCCGAGCTTCTCGATGAAACGGCCGTCGCGGGGAAAGCGCGAGTCGGCGACGACGACGCGGAAGACCGGGCGCTTCTTGGCGCCGGCGCGGGCGAGACGGATTTTCAGGGCCATTGCAGTTCCTTTCAGTGGTTTTTTAGTTCGATCAGAAATTCTCTATTTCTTTTTTTCCAGGTTCTTCGGCGCGCCGAGGCCCGGCAGTCCCGGCAGTTTGCCGCCAAGGCCGGGCAATCCACCGGGAATGTTCGGGAATCCCGGTGGCAGGGCGCCGGGCGCGCCGAAATTGTCCGGCAATTTCGAGGCGAATTGTTTAATCGCGTCCGGGCTCGGCCTGGGCCCCATGCCGAGCATATTGCCGAGGCCCGCCAGCGCGCCGCGCTTGCCGCCGGCCATCGCCTTCATCATGTCCGCCATCTGGCGGTGCATCTTCAGGAGCCGGTTGATCTCCTCGACCCTGGTGCCGGAGCCCGCCGCGATGCGCTTCTTGCGCGAAGCCTTGAGCAAATCCGGATTGCGACGTTCGGCTTTGGTCATGGAATCGATGATCGCCTTCTGGCGCTTCAATATCTTCTCGTCGAGATTGGCCGATGCGACCTGATCCTTCATTCGGGCGACGCCCGGCAGCATGCCGAGCATGCCGCCGATGCCGCCGATCTTCTCCATCTGGGCGAGCTGCTCGCGCAAATCGGAGAGATCGAAGGCGCCCTTGCGCATCTTCTCGGCGGTCGCCTTCGCTTTCTCGATATCGATCGTCGCGGCGGCCTTCTCCACCAGCGAGATGACGTCACCCATGCCGAGGATGCGGCCGGCGATGCGATGCGGATCGAAATCCTCCAGCGCGTCCAGTTTTTCGCCGGTGCCGATGAGCTTGATCGGCTTGCCCGTCACCGCGCGCATGGACAGCGCGGCACCGCCGCGGCCGTCGCCGTCGACGCGGGTGAGCACGATGCCGGTGAGGCCTAAGCGCTGATCGAAGGCGCGCGCGGTCGCGACCGCGTCCTGGCCGGTGAGCGCATCCGCGACCAGTAGAATTTCATGCGGTTGGGTCGCACCCTTGATCTCCGCGAGTTCCGTCATCAGCGCTTCGTCGAGGGTGGTGCGACCGGCGCTGTCCAACAGCACCACGTCATGGCCGCCGAGGCGCGCCGCCTCGAGCGCGCGGCGGGCGATCTGCTCGGCCGATTGGCCGGCGACGATCGGCAGCGTCTCGACATCGATCTCAGCGCCCAGTATCGCAAGCTGTTCCATCGCGGCCGGGCGGCGGGTGTCGAGCGAGGCCATCAGCACCTTCTTCTTCATCCGCTCGGCCAGGCGCCGCGCGATCTTGGCGGCGGTGGTGGTCTTGCCCGAGCCCTGCAGGCCGACCAGGAGCAACGGCACCGGCGCGGGCGCTTCGAGATCGACCGGCCGCGCATCGGAGCCGAGCACCGCGACCAGTTCGTCGTGCACGATCTTGACCACCATCTGACCGGGCGTGACCGAACGGATCACTTCGATGCCCACCGCGCGCTCGCGCACGCACTCGACGAAGCCGCGGGCGACTTCGAGCGCCACATCGGCCTCCAACAACGCCTTCCTCACCTCGCGCAACGCCTCCGCCACGTCGCTCTCGTTGAGCGCGCCGCGCTTGGTGAGGCGATCGAGGATGCCGCCGAGACGGCTGGTCAGGGTGTCGAACATCGAACTTCTTTATCTTTCCTCATGCGCTCAACGCCAAACGCGCCCGAGGGCGCAACGCGCTGTCGGGCGGTGACCTCCGGGCTCTCGGTTCATTTGGCCCGGTCGGCCGCGAGGATTTCTCGTCGGTCGAAAGTGCGGGACGACTACGCCCCGTGCGGTTGCAAGTCAAGAACGGCCCGGGCGGCGTGTCGGCTCACTGCTTCAGCGGCACATAGATCGCGATCACCAGCTCGTCCGGCTTCGTCGCCAGCGGATCGGTCACATATTCCTCGATATGCTCCTCCTCCGCCTCGATGCGCTTGGATTCGATAAAATCGGCGATCAGCTCATAGATCGCGTCCATCGCGTCGAAAGCGCCGCGGTAGACGAATTTCAGCGTCTTGCCGCTCGGCCCCGGTCCGATCGCGAAGTCCGGACCCGGCATTTCGGCCGGTGCGGTCTCGATCGGCAGCGCGGCCACGAACTCGAACCCTTCGTCGTCGATCGAGCGGTAGATCACGATCGGCGCGCCTGTTACTTTCAGCTTGAGCCGGTCGGTCTCGGCGCGCACCGCCTGGAAGGCTTCGACGAGCCTGGGCCAGCCTTCACTCCAGTTCGCATTGCCGTTGCGGTAGAGGATCGTGCGGGCCGGCAATGTCACTTCTTCGCCGATCGGATCGTGAGTCACGACGGCCGGCGGCGTGGCGGGCGACGTCGGTTGTTGCTGTGCGCTCGCGCCGGGCGAGTGCATCAGAAACATCGCCACGACGAAAGCGGACGGCAGTCGAGCAAGGGCCAAATGGATCGTCATGGGAGATCCTCGATTCGGCCGGATAATCCGGTCCGGCGCGGGCTTCTCTAGCAACGAATTTTGTCCGGCTTGTGGGAGCCATGCCGGACTCGCAAAGCGGCCCCGGTTCGCCATATAAGTCGCTGAAACGCGACGGATTCCCGATGAGCGCGCTCGCCAACCGCCCCTTCGTGAAGATGAACGGCCTCGGCAACGAGATCCTCGTCTTGGACCTGCGCGCCGATCCGGTGCGGGTCGAGCCCGCGGAGGCGCGCGCGCTGGCGCGGCCTAAGGCGCTTCCCTTCGATCAGCTGATGGCGCTCTATCCGCCGCGCACCGCCGGCACCGAAGCCTTCGTGCGCATCTATAATTCCGATGGCTCGGAAGTGGGCGCCTGCGGCAACGGCATGCGCTGCATCGCCGCGCTTGCCGCGCGCGCGACCGGCAAGAAGCTGCTCGATTTCGAGACCATTGCCGGGCTCGTGTCCTGCCGGATCGATGCGCCCGATACGGTCACGGTCGACATGGGCGCGCCGCGTTTCCGCTGGAACGAAATTCCGCTCGCCGAGGAATTCCGCGACACCCGCGCCATCGAATTGCAGATCGGGCCGATCGACAAGCCGGTGCTGCACTCGCCTTCGGTGGTAAACGACGGCAACCCGCACGCGATCTTCTGGGTCGACGATGTCGATGCTTACGATCTCGCCCGCTTCGGGCCGCTTCTGGAAAATCATCCGATCTTTCCCGAGCGCGCCAATATCTCGCTCGCCGAAGTGCACAAGCCCGATCATCTGGTGGTGCGCACCTGGGAGCGCGGCGCCGGGCTGACGCGCGCTTGCGGCTCGGCCGCCTGCGCCGCCGCCGTCGCTGGCGCGCGCCTGAAGCGCATCGGCCGCAGCGTG
>JAUSIF010000392.1 GCA_030648135.1 Xanthobacteraceae bacterium | reverse complement strand
GCTGTGTGGTACCACTTCGGCAAGTTTTTGTTCGTCAACGACTTGGCGCAACTGAAGCAGGCCAACAAGTAAGCGGTCGAGTGCCGCAACAAGGCGCTGCCGCTGCTCGATCCGCCCGGCGAGCGCGTCGCGATCCCCTACGAGGGCAAAAAACTCTACGGCAATTTGCGCAAGCCGAAAGGGATTGCCAGGCCACCCATTGTCGTCATGTGCATGGGGCTCGATTCGGCGAAGGAAGAAATGGACGACTACGAGAACCGATTCCTCAGGCGCGGCGTGGCGACGCTCGCGTTCGACGGCCCGGGACAGGGCGAAGCCGAGTACGACCTCGGCATCTGCCCCGAGTATGAGAAGCCGGTGAAGGCGGTGATCGACTACCTGGAAACGCGCGACGATATCGATACCGGGCGTCTCGGCATCTGGGGCGTGTCGCTCGGCGGCTATTACGCGCCGCGCGCGGCGTGCTTCGAGAAACGCATCAAGGCGTGCGTCGCGCTGTCGGGCGCGTACCAGCGCTCGGGCAGTTTCGAGGGCCGGCCGGTCGTCAACGTCGAAGCATTCCGCGTGCGCTCGAAAAGCGAGAACCTCGAGGAGGCGGGCAAGGTGGCGCTGCGCATGTCGCTCAAAGGCCTCGCAAAAAACATCACGTGTCCCATCTACATCGTCGCCGGTACCAAGGACCGCCTGACCTCGCCTGACGAGGCAAGAAAGCTCGCCGCCGAGGTGTCCGGCCCGTGCGTGCTGTCGGTGATCGAGGACGGAAACCACGTCGTCAATAACCTTTGGTATCGCTATCGCGACCAAACCGCCGACTGGATGGCGCGGCAACTCGCCGCGGCGCCGGTGTGATGGATTAACCACAGAGACACAGAAGACACGGAGTTGAACGAACATGGCGCGCAAATCGAAGAAAGTTGAATCCAGGGTCATCAAGCCGGAACACATCGACCCGAAGCGCCGGCCCAGGGAAGGCCCCGATGGGCTGTACGACCCGGCGAATCCGGGTCATCGCTGGGAGCGCCCGCTGCAGGCGCCGGGCCGCATGCAGGTCGATTTCGAGGAACGCGTCGACTTCCGGCGGCTGCACGAGTACCGGCTGGCGCGCACGCGCAATGCGCTTGCCGGTTCCAAGCTCGGCGCGCTGCTCGTCTTCGACCAGTACAACATGCGCTACATTTCCAGCACCGTGATCGGCGAGTGGGCACGCGACAAGCTGACGCGCTGGTGCCTGTTGACCGGCAACGGCGAGCCGTGGGTGTGGGATTTCGGCTCGGCCGCGCGCCATCATAAGATTTACGCGCCATGGCTGCCTAAAAATCACTGCCTCGCGGGCAACGTGGGCCTGCGCGGCGCGATCAACCCGAGGGTTGGTCTGTTCGAAGAGGCGGCGCGGGAGATCAAGGATATTCTCGAGCAGGAGGGGGTGGCCGACATGCCGCTCGGCGTTGACGTGGTCGAGCCGCCGTTCATGTTCGCGCTGCAGAAACTGGGACTGGATGTGCGCGACGGCCAGCAAGTGATGCTGGAAGCGCGCGAGATCAAGAGCCACGACGAGATTACTTTGCTCAACATGGCGGCGGCCATGGGCGATGGCGTCTATCAGGACATCTACGAGGCGTTGAAGCCGGGCGTGCGCGAAAGCGAGATCGTGGCGATGGCGACCAAGCGGCTCTACGAGATGGGCTCGGACTGCGTCGAGGCAATCAACGCGATCGCCGGCGAGCGCTGCAGCCCGCATCCGCACAACTTCACCGACCGCCTGATCCGTCCCGGCGATCAGGCTTATTTCGACATCATCCAGTCGTACATGGGATATCGCACCTGTTACTACCGCACGTTCACCGTGGGGTCGGCGACCAAGGCGCAGATCGACGCCTACAAAAAGGCGCGGCAGTGGATGGACGATGCGATCGCGATGCTGAGGCCCGGTGTTGCGACCGACATGGTGGCGAGGATGTTCCCGAAGTCGACGGTGATCGGCTTCGAGACCGAGATGTCCGCCTTCGGCCTCAATTTCTGTCACGGACTGGGGCTGGGTTTGCACGAACGGCCGCTCATTTCGCGGCTCAACTCGCTCAAGGACCCGTACGAGCTGAAAGCCGGCATGGTGTTCGCGGTCGAGACGTTCTGCCCCGCGAAGGACGGCGTGTCCGCCGCGCGCATCGAGGAGGAGGTGGTACTCACCCCTAATGGGGCGAAGATCATCACGCTGTTCCCGGCGCAGGAACTGCCGATTGCGAATAAATACTGATCATGGACACGAACATTAAACGCAAGAAATCGCCGCCGCCGGCGCCCGGCATCGGCCGCGAGACGCGGCTCGAGCTCTACCGGCTGCAGCTCGAGCTGCGCTATTGCGAGAAGCGCGCTTACGATCTGTTTCTGCAGAACCTGGTCAAAGGCACCAGCCACTTGTCGCTGGGACAGGAAGCAATCGCCGCCGCGTTCGGCGTTGCGATGCGGCCCGACGACTGGACGTTTTGCACTTATCGTGGCCATGCGCATACGCTTGCACGCGGCGCCTCGATGGCGGGAGTGCTCGGCGAACTGATGGGGCGCCAGTGCGGCCTGCTCGGCGGCAAGGGCGGCTCGATGCATCTGACCGACGTCAAGAAAGGCGCGATGGGTTCGTACGCGATCATCGGCGCGCACCTGCCGGTCGCAGCTGGCGCCGCGTGGTCGGCGCAGTACCGCGGCACCGAACAGGTCGCGGTGTGTTTCTTCGGCGACGGCACCACCAATATCGGCGCGTTCCATGAGGCGCTCAATTTCTCCGCAGTGTGGAAACTGCCGGTCGTATACGTATGCGAGAACAACCTGTATATGGAGTACACGCCGATCAGCGCGGTGACCGCGGTCGAGCACCCGGCCGCCGACCGCGCCGCGGCCTACGGGTTGCCTTCGATCATCGTCGACGGC
>JAUSIF010000345.1 GCA_030648135.1 Xanthobacteraceae bacterium | reverse complement strand
GTTTCTGTTCGGCGTGCGCGCGCCGGGCAAGCGGCGCCGGTGAATCGCGTGGCTGCGGAAAAGCCGCTCGATATTTTTCTGGTCGCGGGCGAAGCCTCGGGCGACCAGCTCGGCGCCAAGTTGATGGCGGCGCTCAAGAGCCGGCTCGGCGGCCGGGTGCGCTTTCGCGGCGTCGGCGGCACCGCCATGGCGCGGGAAGGGATCAAAAGCCTTTTTCCGATGGAGGACGTGACCGCGATTGGAATCTGGGCGGTGGTGGTGAAGATCCCGACCATTCTGCGTCGCCTCGCCGAGACCGTGGCCGCGATCCGCGCCAAGCCGCCCGATCTCCTCATCCTCATCGACAGTCCCGATTTCACCCATCGGGTGGGAAAGCGGGCGCGCCGCGCGCTGCCCGATCTCACCATCGTGAAATATGTGGCGCCCACCGTATGGGTGTGGCGGCCGGGGCGGGCGCGGGCGATGCGGCCGTTCGTCGACCATGTTCTCGCCGTGCTGCCGTTCGAGCCGGAAGTAATGCAGCGTCTGGGCGGGCCGCCGTGCAGCTATGTCGGCCATCCGCTGCTCGAGCTGAGGGCCGAGTTGCGGCCGTCGCCGCAGGAAGCGGCGGCGCGCGCGAAAGAGCCGCCGCTGGTTCTGGTCTTGCCCGGAAGCCGGCGGCTGGAGCTCCGCCGGCTCGGGAGCATTTTCGGCGACGCGATCGGGTTCGTCGCCGCCGCCTATGGTCGCATCGACTTCGTGTTGCCGACGCTGCCCGCGCTCGCCCCCGAAATTGCGGTAGCGGTCGAATCCTGGCCGGTAAAGCCGCGCATCGTCACGACCGAAGCCGAGAAATACGCGGCCTTCCGCCGCGCGCGGGCGGCGCTGGCGGCATCGGGCACGGTCACGCTCGAACTCGCGCTCGCGCAAGTGCCGATGGTCGCGGCCTACAAGGTGCCGCTGTTCGAGGAAGCGATCGCGCGCGCGGTCGCGCAGGTGAAGACGCCGATCCTCGTCGATCTGGCGTTGGGCGAGAACGTGACCCCGGTTTTTCTGCAGCGCGACTGCACGGCGGCAAAGCTCGCGGCGGCGCTGTTGCCTTTGCTCGGCGAAGACGCGGCGCGCGAGCGGCAGCTCGAGGCTTTCGCGCGGCTGGAACGCTTGTTCGCGACCGGCGAGCCGCCGAGCGCGGGCGCGGCGCGGATCGCGATCGAGACTTTCGAGAAGAAGACCGGGCGCCGCGCGCCGCGGGCTTGAGCCGACTTGCTTTTTACCGTCTTGCGTAGTACGTTTTTGCCATGATCGGGTCGTGGCGCGACTCCGCGAGCCGCAAGGTTTGGGACGGCGAGCGGCCGAACCGGTTTCGTGGTCTCGATTTCGGCGCCGCCGTCGACCTTTTACTCGCGCTCAACGTGGCGAAGTCGCTGCACGACCTCAGCCCGTTGAAAAGCGTCGGGCTGCATAAGCTCAAAGGCGGCCGCAAGGGGCAGTGGGCGATGAGCGTGAACGGACCCTGGCGGATTTGCTTCGAGTTCAGGAAGGGCGACGCCTACGAAGTCGAGATCGTCGATTATCACAAAGGATGAACCATGCCTATTTTCGCACATCCGGGCCGGCTGCTCCGGCGAGAGCTTGCAGCGCGCGGCTTGAGCGCAAATCGGCTGGCGCTCGACATCGGCGTGCCATCCGGCCGCATCACCGATATCCTGAACGCACGGCGCTCGATCAGCGCCGACACGGCGGTGCGGCTCGGCCGCTATTTCGGCAACAATCCGCAGTTCTGGCTGGAGCTGCAGAGCCAGTACGACATCGCGGCGGTCAAGCGCGAGCGCGGGAAAGAAATCACGCGGCGCGTACGGCCGGCGGATGCGGCGTGACTCTCATCCGTCATGCCTGGGCATGACGGAATCGCGCAAGTGTTGCTGCTAACGATCCCGGGTCTGCAGCGCATCACATCGCAAGTCGGATGTTTCCGACTTGCGACGCAAAAAAAGTGCCGGAAGTCGGGTAGACCCGACTTCCGGTGTGCTGCGCTGCGCCCGGGATGACCGACCTTTAGTCGGTCACTTCCTCCGCGAAATCGGCTGATAGTCGCGCTTGGTGGCGCCGGTATAGAGCTGGCGCGGGCGGCCGATCTTCTGGTGCGGGTCCTCGATCATCTCCTTCCACTGCGCGATCCAGCCGACGGTGCGGGCGAGCGCGAACAGGACGGTGAACATCGAGGTCGGGAAGCCCATCGCCTTCAGCGTGATGCCGGAATAAAAATCGATGTTGGGATAGAGCTTCTTCTCGATGAAATAATCGTCGTGCAAGGCGATCCGCTCCAGCTCCATGGCGACGGCGAGCAGCTGATCGTCCTTGTGCCCGGTCTCGTTCAGCACCTCGTGGCAGGTCTTCTGCATGATCTTGGCGCGCGGGTCGTAGTTCTTGTAGACGCGGTGGCCGAATCCCATCAGGCGGAAGCTGTCGTTCTTGTCCTTCGAGCGCTTGATGAATTCCGGAATGAGATCGACGGTGCCGATCTCGCGCAGCATGTTGAGGGCGGCTTCGTTGGCGCCGCCATGCGCCGGGCCCCACAG
>JAUSIF010000338.1 GCA_030648135.1 Xanthobacteraceae bacterium | reverse complement strand
CAAGACCACCGTCGCCGGCACCATCGACTTCATCCCCGCCGATCCGCTGTGTGCTCCGGCGCTGTCCGAGGAATTCGCCATGGTGGCGAGCCAGGAAGCGATCGCCGAGGCGAAGATCGGCCGCATGGGCGATTTTCCCGGACCCTTGTTCGTCGCCGTGCCGCCGGTCGAGGTCGAATGGCCGCAGCGGATCGAGATCGCGGCGACGAGCAATAGCGACGAGATCGGCTATGACGAGATGATCCGGCTCGCCCGCACCGGACGCTTCGCGCGCTATTACGAGCGTTTCCTCTATCGCGGCACCACCGAGCGCCTCGCCGACCGCCTCGGCACCAAAGGCTCGCCGATCGCGCTTTCGACCGCTTGCGCCTCGGGAGCCTCCGCCATTCAACTCGGCGTCGAGGGGATCCGCCGCGGTGAAAGCGACGCCGCGCTCGCCGTCGGCACCGACGGATCGGTCAATACCGAGGCGCTGATCCGCTTCGCGCTGCTCTCGGCGCTGTCGACGCAAAACGATCCGCCGCAGGGGGCGGCCAAGCCGTTCTCCAAGAACCGCGACGGCTTCGTCATGGCCGAGGGCGCGGCCGTCTTGGTGCTGGAGAACCTGGACAGCGCGCGCGCGCGCGGCGCCAAGATACTCGGCATCATCGAGGGTTGCGGCGAGATGGCGGACTCCTTCCATCGCACGCGATCGAGCCCGGACGGGAAGCCGATCATCGGCTGCATCAAGAACGCGCTCGCCGATGCCGGCGTCACGCCGGACGACGTCGACTACATCAATGCCCACGGCACCGGAACGCCGGAGAACGATCGCATGGAGTGTCTTAGCGTCTCCGCCGTGTTCGGCGAGCGCATCGGCTCGGTGCCGATCTCCTCCAACAAATCCATGATCGGGCACACGCTTTCCGCCGCCGGCGCGGTCGAAGCGGCCTTCTCGCTGATGACCATCGCGCATCAGCGCATCCCGCCGACCATCAATTACAACGTGCCCGATCCCGCGATCCTGCTCGACGTGGTGCCGAACGTCGCCCGTGACGCCAAGGTCCGCCGGGCGATTTCCAATTCGTTCGGTTTCGGCGGCCAGAATGTCTGTCTGGTGGTGTCGGGAGAGCCGAACTGACGTTGGCCGCGTCCTCCGCTGCCTCCGCCTTGCTAACGGTTGACGGCGAGTGTCCGTGGGCTTAGCCGTCATCGATCCCTTCCCCTTCGCCTGCATACCGATCGGATTTCTCCCGCATGCGTGCGCTGCGCCTGGTTTCGGACCGGCATCTGGAAATTGCCGAAGTGGACGTGCCGCCGGCGCCGGGGGACGGCGAGGTGCAGATTCGCACGCGGGCGATCGCGCTCAATCACATCGACGTATGGGGCTGGCGCGGCATGGCCTTCGCCAAGCGCAAGCTGCCGATCGTGGTCGGCGCGGAGGCTACCGGCGAGATCGCGGCGGTCGGGCCCGGCGTGACCGGCCTCCAGGCGGGCGATCCGGTGGTGCCCTACGGCGCGCTCACTTGCGGCGTCTGCAAAGCCTGCCGCGAGGGCCGCGACAATCTGTGCGAGAACGTGAGCGGTCTCATGGGCTTCCATGTCGACGGCTTCGCGCGCGATCTCTATAACCTGCCGGCGCGGCTCACGATCAAGGTGCCGGCCGGAATTTCGTTCCGCGATGCGGCCTGCGCGCCGCTCACCTTCGCGACCGTCGAGCACATGCTGTTCGACAACGCCAAGCTGGAAGCCGGCGAGACCGTGCTCGTCCAAGCCGGGGGATCGGGCATCGGCTCAGCCGCGATCCGGCTCGCCAAAGCCGCGGGTGCCACCGTCATCACCACCGTCGGCGACGACGAGAAGGCCGAGAAGGCGCGCGCACTCGGCGCCGATCACGTGATCAACTACAAGACCGACCGGTTCGAGGGGGTGGTGCGCAAGCTCACCAAGAAGAAGGGCGTCGACGTGGTGTTCGAGCACACCGGCGCCGAGACCTGGAACGGCTCGCTCTTGTCGCTCAAGCGCGGCGGCCGGCTCGTCATCTGCGGGGCGACCTCCGGCGCCGCCGCCTCGCTCAATCTCATGCAGTTGTTCCAGCAGCAGTACCGCATCTTCGGCTCGTTCGGCTTCACGATCCGCAATGTGCGCGAGAGCCTTGCCAAGATGGCGAAGGGCATCCTGCCGGTGATCGATTCCGAGCTCGATCTCGATGCCTTCGGGCGCGGCCTGGAACGCCTGGAGAGCCGGCGCGTGTTCGGCAAGATCGTGGTGAGATTCTGAGCGTGCCCACAGCGAAAAAACCCTTTCCCGCGTGGCGCCTGCAACGGCGCCGGTTGGTCAAGCGCATCCAGCGGTCCAAACTCTACCGCTCGATCAAGCTCGTGCTCGACTTCCTGGTCGCGATCCTCACGCGCCTCATGGTGCGCGGACTGCGCCGCCTCGACCCCGATGCCTCCTCGAACTTCGTGGGCGCGCTGACGCGCCGCGTCGGACCCTATCTGCACGTGAGCCGCGTCGGGCGCAAAAACCTGCGCGCCGCGTTTCCGGAGAAGAGCGAGGCGGAGATCGAGGCCATTCTCGCCGGGGTGTGGGAAAATCTCGGCCGCGTCGCCGGCGAATTCGTGCATCTCGACCGCATGTGGGACTACGACGAGGCGCGGCCGAATGCGGGCCGGATCGAGACTTTTCACGTCGACAGGTTCATCGGGCTGTTCACGGACGAAAAGCCCGCGCTGATTTTCTCCGCGCATCTCGCCAATTGGGAGATCGCCGCGATCAGCGCCGCGAAGTACGGACTCGATTCGGCGGTGCTGTTTCGCATTCCCAGCAACCGATTCGTCGCCGAGCTGATCCACGAAACCCGCGCCGGATTGATGAGCCAGCTGGTGCCGGCCGGACCCGCCGCCGGCCTGTTCATGGGCGGCGTGATCGAGCGGGGCGGGCATCTCGGCATGCTGGTCGACCAGCATCGCAACCCCGGCGTGCCGGTGACGTTTTTCGGCCGGCCATGCCTCGCCAATGAAACGATCGGGCGGCTCGCGCGCCTGTACGAATGTCCGGTCCACGGCGTGCGCGTCATCCGCCTGCCCGGCAACCGGTTCCGCATCGAATTGACCGAGGCGCTCGAGCTGCCGCGCGATGCCGAAGGATCGGTCGACATCAAGGCGACGATGCAGACGATCACCTCGATCGTCGAGCAATGGGTGCGCGAGTATCCCGAGCAGTGGCTGTGGCTGCACCGCAGGTGGCGATGATCGACGGCTCGCTTCGATTTTCAAACAGCATTCCTCTTTCCTGCAGCGCTTCCCTTCTTTCACCTCTCCCCGGCGGGGAGAGGTCGGCGCGCACGCAGGCAAGTGTACGCAGCCTGCGCAAGCATGAATGCGCG
>JAUSIF010000335.1 GCA_030648135.1 Xanthobacteraceae bacterium | reverse complement strand
CACGAGCGCCTCGATCTCGGCGAGCGGCTGGCGGGAAATCAGCGCGGGAGCAAGTTTGCGGGTGACCGCGAGAGCCACTTCGACGGCCTCGGCTTCGAGACGCGTCTCGAGCGCGGAGAGTTGTCGGAAGAGGTTGCCGAGTCCTTCGGCGGCCTGGCCGAGCGCAGCGGCGAGCCGGCGTTCGGTCTCGGCCTGGGCGGCGGCTAAGCCGCGCTTGTAGCCCTCGGCCTCGCCGGCGGAGACCGCAGCCTCATGCTCGGCGAACGCGATCTTCTCGGCGCGGCCGTGTCCGGTGACGGGGTCGAACTCGACATCGAAGAGGAATTTGACCGGCCGATTCACCGGACTTTCCTCCGCGCGCGGCTCCGACGGGTTCGGCATCAGTGCCATGGCATCCTCAATAGACCAGCTCGTCATCGGCGCTGTGGCCCTTGGCGATCACGATTTCGCCCTTGGCCGCGAGGTCCTTGGCGAGGTTCACCATGAGCGCCTGCGCTTCGTCGACGTCGCGCAGCCGCACCGGTCCCATCGATTCCATTTCTTCCATGAGCAGCTTGCCGGCACGGGTCGACATGTTGGACGTGAAGAAGCCACGCACCGTCTCGGAGGAACCCTTGAGTGCGAGCGCGATCTTGCTCCTGTCGACATTGCGCAACAGCGTCTGCGCCGCCGCGGAGTCGAGCTTCACGAGATCGTCGAAGGTGAACATCAGCATCTTGATGCGCTCGGCAGACTCGCGGTTGCTCTCCTCCAGCGAGGTCAGGAAACGAGCTTCGGTTTGACGATCGAAGTAATTGAAAACTTCGGCGATCAGCTCATGGGCGTCGCGGCGGCTGGTCTGCGACAGGTTCGACATGAATTCGGTGCGCAGCGTCTGCTCGACCCGCTCGAGCACGTCCTTCTGGATCGACTCCATGCGCAGGAGACGGTTGATGACGTCGAGCGCCAGGTTTTCCGGCAGGATCGCGAGCACGCGTGCCGCATGCTCGGGTCGGATCTTCGACAACACCACGGCGATCGTCTGCGGGTACTCGTTCTTGAGATAGTTCGCGAGCACCTCTTCCTGAACGTTGGAGAGCTTCTCCCACATGTTGCGGCCGGCGGGGCCGCGGATCTCCTCCATGATGATGGAAACGCGCTCGGGCGGGAGGAACTGGGAAAGCAGCCGCTCGGTGGCGATGGAGTCGCCCATCAGCGCGCCGGTCGCCGACATCTGGCCGACGAAATCGACGAGGAGTTTCTCGACCGCTCCCGAATCGACCGTGCCGAGGCCGGACATGATGAGGGAAAGGGTGCGGATCTCCTCGTCTTCGAGAAGCTTCCAGATTTCCGCACCGTGCTTCTCGCCGAGGGCGAGAAGCAGGATCGAGGCGCGCTCGGCGCCGTTCAAGGAACGGCTGACATGGCCCGACGGCTTCGGCGACGTCGGCATCGGAGCGGATTTGTCCCCCTTGCGGGAGAACAGTGCATCGACGAGAGCGGCGGCGCCCGACATCTTTCACCTCACGCCGTTTTCTCGTGCATCCACTGGCGGATGATCGACACGGTCTCGTAGGGATTGTGGGTTGCCAGTTCGCCGACCTTCTGGATCGATTGCTGATGCACCTCGCCCTGAATTTGGGCGAACTCGATCATGCGTGCCGCCGGATTGTCGAGGTTCGGTTTGGCGGCGGGCGAAGCGCTTTCGCCCGCCTGCGGGACGATCGAAGGAGCCGGCTGGGGCGTCGTACGCACCTCGCCCGTCGACTCGTCGGGAGTGACGATCCGACGCACCAGCGGACGCAGCACGAACAGGAGGACGAGAAGCGAGAGGATCGCGATCACGACCAGATTGACCACCTGCATAATGTCGTCGGTGGTGAGGCGCAGGAAGCTGAACCAGCCGTCTTCGGTGATCGGCGGAGTGCCCGGCACTTCGGCGAAGCGCAAATTCACGACCTCAACCTGATCGCCGCGTTTCTGATCGAAGCCGATGGCGGAGCGCACCAGCGCGGCGATGCGGTCGATTTCTTCCTTCGGACGAGGCTGATAGGCGGCGTCGCCCGAGGCGCCCTTGCTATAGACGCCGTCGACCAGGACCGCGACCGCGATCCGCTTCACACGGCCCGCCTCGATCGTCTCGGTGCGGGTGGTGCGGGAGATCTCGTAGTTCACGGTCTCTTCGCTCTTCTTGTTGGCGTCGCCGCGCGCCGGGGCTTCGCGCTCGCGGGCTCCGCGCTGTTGGTTGCCGCCGGGAAGCTCATTGCCGACGGAGACCCCGTCCTCGCGTTGAGCTTCACCGGATTGTGCCGCCTCTTCGCGGCTCTGCGTCGAACGGATGACCTTGCTCTCGGGATCGAAGGTGTCGGAGGTCTGCTGGATGCGGCTGTAGTCGAGTTCGGCGGAAACCTGCACGCGGGCGCGACCGGGCCCGACCACGCTCGAGATAATCGACTCGATCTGTTGCTTGAGCCGCTGCTCTAAAGCGGTATGGCGCTCGTCGAGGCCTTCGGCGATGCCGCCGGGATCGTTGCTGACGCCATCGGCGAGCAAGCGTCCTTGCTCATCCACGATCGAAACCCGTTCGGGCTTCAAGCCCCGTACCGCCGAAGCAACGAGGTGGCGGATCGCCCGTACCTGCGAGGGTTCGAGCGAGCTGCGCACCCGCAGCACGATCGCGGCCGAGGGATCCTGGCGGTCGCGGGCGAAGAGTTGCCGCTCGGGGATCACCAGATGGACGCGGGCCGCCGAGACGCGATCGAGCGAGCGGATGGTGCGCGCGAGCTCGCCTTCGAGCGCACGCAGATGATTCACGTTCTGGACGAAGGAGGTGGTGCCGAGGGTGTCGGACTTGTCGAAAATCTCATAGCCGACCGAGCCGCCGCGCGGCAGGCTGGTTTCGGCGAGGCGCATGCGTGCGCGCGCGACCATGGCCTTCGGCACCAGAATCGTCGCACCGTCGGCGCGCAGATCGTAGGCGATCCCCTGGCCGTCGAGCTCCTTCACGATGCGGCCCGAATCCTCGAGCGTGAGGTCGGTGAACAAGGGCGCCATGGCCGGCGCCGAGATGCGTATGATGACCAGGGCGAAAAAGCCGATGAGAGCCGCCGTCACCGCCGCCATGGCGGCAAGACGAGCCGGGCCCAAAGTTCTGGCGAACTCGACCAATCCGTTCACGTCCGATTTCCCCCAGGACCTGCCCGCGTCGTCGGCGCGGGTTCAGGGTCACTGGGCAAGAATTGCCCGGTTCATGGTTGCAAAAGCGTTAACGGCGGTCGTTTCGGTGCCCTAGGGCCGGAAACGTGTGGGTCCACCGGATGCGCGCTACCGGTTGCGTCGCAATTTGCGAGCGCCCGCGGGCTCGGCTGCCTGATCGATGCCGGTTCAGGCCTTGCCGCGGGGAAACAGGGTCGCGGCGATGACGAGGCCCACAGCCATGGCAGGGCCTCCGGTCTGAAGCGCAGGCCGCCTGTCATCAACTTTTCCTGGCGTGTTGCGCTTGTGAGGAGTCAGTCTGGGGGAGACGCACTCTGAATCTGCGCCGCACCTCGCTCGTACCAATCCTTCGAGCGGTTCACGATCCAAACGACGGAAAGCATCACCGGAACCTCGATCAGGACACCGACAACGGTGGCGAGCGCGGCCCCTGAGTTGAATCCGAATAGGCTGATCGCGGCAGCGACGGCTAATTCAAAGAAGTTGCTGGCCCCGATGAGAGCAGATGGCCCGGCGACACAATGGGCTTCGCCGGCCGCGCGATTCAGGAGGTAGGCGAGCCCCGAATTGAAATAAACCTGGATCAAAATCGGCACGGCCAGGATCGCGATGATCAAGGGCTGTGCCAGAATCTGCTCACCCTGGAAGCCGAACAGAAGAACGAGCGTTGCGAGCAGCGCCACGAGCGAAACCGGCTGCAGAGCGGAGAGAAGCCGCGTCAGCGCCTCGATTCCGCCGTTCGCCATGACGCCCCGCCGCACGAGCTGGGCAATAATCACCGGTACAACGATGTAGAGTCCGACTGACAGTAGCAACGTCTCCCATGGGACCGTGATCGCGGACAAGCCGAGGAGGAGTCCCACGATCGGCGCGAAGGCGAAGACCATGATGACGTCGTTCAACGCGACCTGACTCAGGGTGAAATGCGGCTCGCCGTCAGAGAGGTTGCTCCAGACGAACACCATGGCCGTG
>JAUSIF010000330.1 GCA_030648135.1 Xanthobacteraceae bacterium | reverse complement strand
CGTGCCAGCGCAGATGCAGTTTCTGCCGGTGCAGGATGGCGATCTCGTATTCCGAATAGCGCGCGCAGGCGATGGGCGCGTACGGGTCTTGATCGTGCGGCTCAGTCATTGTCGCGTTGCGTCTCCAGTCCCGTCAGTTCGCCGTCCACGCCGACCTCGATCCGGAACACGATCGGGCGGCAGCAGACATAGCAGTCCTCGATGTATTCCTGGCTGCCGCCCGAGACATCGATTTCGGTCTCGAACGTCTCGCCGCAGTACGGGCACTGCACGCTTTGCTGATTATTCACCGCACGAGTTTATCAGTGTTTGCCCGGCTCGAAGCGGTATGCGCCCGCTTGCTTCGTGCGGGGGCCGCGACGCGCCTACCTCGGGCTTCTTGCCTCGGTGCTTCGCACCTTCCGTGGCTCGTCGCTTGGTATTTGTTCGCCGTCAAGGCGCTAAGCAATCCGACGGCTCATCGTGGTCCGGCGCCTTCGTGCCGTATTTCGGCAGAGGACCTGCGGTGTTTTGCCAAATTCGCGGACGCTGCCATGCGGTAAGCCAGCCAATAAGCAAGCATTTTCAATGCCGAAATGCGCTGGCCCGAATTGTGCATGTTTTGTGTAAGGTATTCGTGTTTCGTTACAAGGGCAAACCATCCGAAAGGGTGGGACGCAAAGCCACCTGCCTGGGGTCGCAAGACGACGGTAGAGGGGCCGCAGAAGGAACACTCGGTTTCCGCAAGGACCGGTGACGCGCACACGGTCGCGCGCCGCCCCGCCGAATTTTCTGCCGGCCTGTTTCTCCGTCGCTCTTCACCCCCTGCTTGTGCGGTCAGCGGTCGTTGCCGGCTGCCGCATCGGTGCGCCCTGACTGACGCCACACGAAGCCGCTATCAAACAGATGCTTAAATCGGGTAATTCCATATGCGCAAGCTCCAAGTGATCGCAGAAGTAGGACAGATGGTCGTAGATCCTTATACCCGTGCCGTCACGCGTCCGCAGCTTCGCGCTGCCGGCATGACCTGGCTCAGTCTCTTTGCCTCCGTGGCGGCATTCGTCGCCTGTGCGTTGCCGGTTTTGATCGTGATGCTCGGGCCCGAGACCGCGGCGGCGGCGCAGATGAAGACATCGCTGTTTCTCACGGCCGCTGAACACAAGAATTGGATATTTTGGATCTCGGGGTTGCTGCTCCTGCTGGCGGCCGTAGCCGTGTGGAGGGCCCGCTGCCCGCACACGCTTTATCCGGAAATTACGCGACAGTGCCGGAGGGTAAGGCACCTGAACCGGTGGGCGTTGAGGACCTCAGCCGGGCTGTGGCTCGCCGGCATCCTGGGCGCCTACATCGCGATGCCGGTGCGTATGGCGCTTGGATGGTGAACCCGCCACCGCGCATACCCGTTACGCCATTCAACGTGTGGAGATCTCGTCATGAAAACCGATGCCCCTTATGAAGTCAAAGACGCCGTCAGCCCCGAGGAGCTAGCCGGGCTGCGCTTGCTCGCGGATGCCGACCTGCACGCGGTCGCGGGCTTACTGGAAGACTGCCCCGTGAAAGTGTTGGTCAAGGACGAGGTATTGCTCGTCCCGGGCGCTACCAGCCAGGCGCTTTACCTCGTTTTGCGCGGACGCCTGCGCGTGCATCTCGACTCGCTCGAGACCGATCCGGTGCAGTTCGTCGAGACCGGCGAGGCCGTGGGTGAGTCGTCGCTGATAGGCCGCAAGCCGCTGTCGGTCTACATCGTGGCCGATGCATCGACGAGCGTGCTCGCGATCGAGCGGGAGACGTTCTGGTCGTTGGTTTATGCCGAGCATGCCGTGGCGCGCAACCTGTTAACGATGGTCATCGAGCGGATGCAGGCGAATAACGTGCTCGTGGCCGAGCGCATGCGGCGGCGGGAGCAGCATCGTCGTCAAACGAGAGTGGATGCTCTGACCGGCCTGCGCAACCGTGCTGCCCTGGTAGATTTGCTGCGCCGCCAGATGCTGCGCAGCGCCATGAGAGAAAAACCGCTTGCCGTGCTGAGGGTGGATATCGACCACTTCCGTCGCTTTGCCCGGGAATTCGGTCACCCTGCGGGCGAGGAAGTGCTCTGCACGGTGGCGCAGATCCTCCAGGATCAGGCGCGCCCGACCGACATCGCCGCGCGCTTAGACGGCGATCACCGCTTCGCGATCATTCTGCCCGAGTGCGATGAGAACGGCGCGCGCGGGGTTGCCCAGCGACTGGCCGAGGAGGTTTCGAAAGCCGTGATCGTGATGCCGGACGAAAGCATCCTGCCGCCGATGACGGTATCGATCGGCATCGCCGAGATGCGCGCGTTCGAGAAAGCGGAGGAATTACTCGGCGCCGCCGATCACGCGCTGGTGCGCGCCCGAAGCCGCGGGCGAAATGCGTTTTCCAGCTGAACAACGCTCAATATGCCACATCGCGCCGTGGTGATGGGTGGGTTCAGCGCCCGCGCTTTGGCCGCAACGCCCGCGGTGTGGACCGTCGTTGTCGATGGACGTCCGCGCGGCGGGCAGTTCGTTTTTTGGCGGCAGACTTCTAAGTTTTTTGTGTTTTTCGAACAATCGGTCGATTCCTGGGCGCCGGCGTAGCCGCTTGTTGGACGGCTGTGATTCAAATATCCAGCCCAGAACCTCCGTAGCTGGCATGGGTATTGCTGCTTCTTATTGATAAACGCGACGTTTTCCTGATTCCAACAGCCTCAGAAATCGTCCGCGTGAGACAGGTGGTTGCATTACCGGCGAGAAACATTCGCATCAGGCCGTCGTCGCTACCGCCAAAGCCAACGTTGACGGACCGCGTGTCGGGACAGGATCGCCCACAACCTTAGGATTACTAGCATGCCAGCCAAACAGCCGAAGATGAATCCCGCGGAACGTCGTCGCGCCCGACGCGAGATGTTGACGCAGAAGCCGAAAGGAAAGCTGCAGCTCAACACGGCGTATCGATGTCTCGATGTGGCCCAGATACGCGACATTTCACCGTTTGGCGTCGCCCTCAAGTTGAACGTCACCATTGAGGATGATGCACCGGTCCGATTGAGGTACACCTGCCAAGGCGTGCAGATTGAGGTTTCGGGGACGGTCGTCTGGAGAAAAGTCGTAAGATTGCCCGAGCC
>JAUSIF010000319.1 GCA_030648135.1 Xanthobacteraceae bacterium | reverse complement strand
GCGCCTTGGCCGCTTCGGAATTCTTGGCGGCGGCGCCGAGGCCGCCCGCATAGGTCGTCACGTTCTGGATTTCTTTCGGCAGCGGCCCGACCACGACCACGCCCGGCACCGGCAGGATTTCGCTCATCTGGGTGATGGCGAGCTCGGCTTCGCCCGCGGCGACGCGCTCGGCGGCGAGAGCGCCGCGCACCAAGATGGTCTTGGGTTTCATTTGCTCGGCGAGGCCGAGGCGCTCGAGCAGTTTGGCGAAATAGATCCCGCCCGAGCCGCCGCCCGCCGGGTCGGTATAGACGATCGACTTCGCATTCATGAGCGCGCGCTTGAATGCCTCCACCGTGCCGATGTCGGGCAGCGGCGCCCCGGCCTTGGCGGCGACGCCGAGGCCTACGCTGGCGAGATTGACGCGGCTGCCAGCGGCGAACTTGCCCTTGGCGATCAGATCGTCGACCGCGGCCGGGGTGATGATGCCGAGGTCGAAAGCCTCGCCGGCCTCGATGCGCTTCGCGAGCGCGCCGGCCGTGTCGTTCATGACGCTGACCTTGTGGCCGGTCGCTTTCTCGAATTCCGGCACCACCGCCAGCACCACCTGTTTCATGGCGCCGGTGGTCAAGACCTTCAATACCGCGGGTTTGAAGAGAGGCGCTGGCATGAGCATGAGTCCGAGGGCGCTGCGGCCCAAACACCGAATTTGGCGCGTATGACGACCGTCTTCGGATGGACGATTCTATCCGATCGAAGCTGCCAAGCGCCAGCCGGATAAGGTCGATTCTGCAGGCTAGCGCATTTTCCGGCGAAGTGGGAACCGGTACGCCGTAAGAAAATGCGCCAGATTAATAAGTTAGCGCGCGAGCCGCAGATCAGTATACGCAATCTGCGCAAGCTTGATTGCGTCCGCAAAACCGGTATCCACTTTTGCTGATCGCGCGCTAGGTCTTCCGCCTGCGCCGGGTCCGCCCTTTTCCGCGCCGAGACATTTTACGCTGTGCCTCATGCCGCTTACGCTGTGCCTCATGCCGCCTCGCAGCGCGTCGGGCTAGTACTTTGCCACGTTTACTGAGCCGCGACATTTTGCGCTTATACGTACAATGTCTCTCGCTGCGCGAAACGGAACGCCGAGCCGGTATTTGCGCAGGATCTGCCAGCGGCCGAACCAGGAGATCGGAAATTCCGTCTCGGCCGGGACATACCAGGAATTCAATCCGGTGCGCCGCACCAGCTTGTAGCCGCGCCCCAGCATGTGCCGGTGCCGGGTAAGCTCGCGAACCCGATCTTCCATCAGCACCAGCCGCGGGCGATAGCGTTCGAGCGAGAAGCCCGCGAGCACTTCGATCTCGAAGCCTTCCACATCGATCGAGACGAAATCGACCTTGGCGAAGCCCGCCTGCTTGAGCAGGGAATCCAGCGTCGCCACCGGCACCTTGCGGATTTCGCTGGCGACGAGATCGGCATCGGTGAAGTCGTCGGCGAGCGTGCTGCCGGTAGTCGCCACCTTGAAGCTCATCAGAGTGCCGTGGTGCGCGGGCGCGCCGCAGGCGACCTCGGCGACCCTCGCCTTGCGCTGCCGGCGGAGCGCCGCGGCCATTTCCGCCAGCGGCTCCACCAGGAGGCCGGTCCAGCCGCGCCGCTCGAGATGCAAGGTCTGCGACTCGATGACGGGATCGTTGGCGCCCACCTCGACGAAAATGCCGGGACGCTCGCCGAGAAAAGCGGAGACCAGCTCCTGCTCCCGCTCTGGTCCATAGATTGCCCGTTCGAGCAAGCCTCTTGCCATTCCCATCCCCTGATCGCCCGGCCGTTCGAGGCTCTTACCCATCGCGCGACGGTCGGGCGGAATCAACCTCCAATCCGTTCGCATGCGGTTGAAAGACGGCCCGGGCGGCCAATTGCCGCGGCCGACCCGGCGATCTAGGTTCCGGCCATGAAGACACCGGTCCAAGTCATCGGCGGCGGTCTCGCCGGCTCGGAAGCCGCCTGGCAGATCGCCGCCCGCGGCGTGCCGGTGGTGCTGCACGAAATGCGGCCACGGCAGAGCACCGCCGCGCACCGCACCGAGCGGCTGGCGGAACTCGTCTGCTCCAATTCCTTCCGCGCCGACGACAGCGAAACGAACGCGGTCGGGCTGTTGCATTACGAGATGCGCCGGCTCGGCTCGCTGATCCTGCGCGCGGCGGACGCGAACCAGGTGCCGGCGGGGGGCGCGCTCGCGGTCGATCGCGACGGCTTCGCGCAAGCGGTCACCGAGGCGATCGAACGCAATCCGCTGATCGAGATCCGCCGCGAGGAGATTGTCTCGCCGCCAGCGGATTGGGACAGCGTCATCATCGCCACCGGCCCCCTCACCTCGCCCGTGCTGGCGGACCATATCCGCGCGCTCACCGGCGCCGACGCGCTCGCCTTTTTCGACGCCATCGCGCCGATCGTGCATCGCGACGGCGTGGACATGTCGGTCGCCTGGCTGCAGTCGCGCTACGACAAGAGCGGGCCCGGCGGCAGCGGCGCCGACTACATCAATTGCCCGATGAACCGGTCGCAATACGGCGGCTTCATCGATGCGCTGCTGGCGGCGGAGAAAGTCGAATTCCACGAGTGGGAAAAAACGCCCTATTTCGACGGCTGCCTGCCGATCGAGGTGATGGCCGAGCGCGGGCGCGAGACGCTGCGCTATGGGCCGATGAAGCCGGTGGGCCTCACCGATCCGCATCGTCCGGAAAAGCCTCATGCGGTGGTGCAGCTCCGCCAGGACAACAAGCACGGCACGCTGTTCAACATGGTCGGATTCCAAACCAAGCTCCGCCACGGCGAGCAGGTGCGCATCTTCCGCACCATTCCCGGACTGCACGAGGTCGAATTCGCCCGCCTCGGCGGCCTGCACCGCAATACTTATCTCGACGCGCCGAAGTTGCTCGATGCGACGCTGCGCCTGAAGGCGGATTTGCGGCTGCGCTTCGCCGGCCAGATCACCGGTTGTGAAGGCTATGTGGAAAGCGCCGGCATCGGTTTGCTCACCGGCCGCTTCGCCGCCGCCGAACGCCGCGGCGAGGCGTTGCTGATGCCGCCGCCCACCACCGCGCTCGGCGCACTTCTCGCGCACATCACCGGCGGCCATCTCGCCACCATCGATGCGGGCCCGCGCTCCTATCAGCCCATGAACGTCAATTTTGGGCTGTTTCCGCCGCTCGCGGAGACCTTCCGCGGGGCCGACCGGGGCCTTGTTCGGAAACGCGCGCTCTCGTTCCGCGCCAAGGCCGATCTGGAGGCCTGGATCGCGTGCGCGCCCGCGGCCGGCATCGCCGCATGAAGGATGCATCGGCCGCCTCCCTCGACCGCTGGCGCACGGCCGCGGTGCTGAAGTCCGACCACTTCAGCACGGTCGAGCGCGGCTTCTGGCGCGCGGACCAGGGCGAGGTCGAGGCGGTGCTGCGCCGCTTCGATCAGGTGGCCTGGTGGGTGCGGCCGATCGCGTTTCATTTCGGCCGCCGCGAGGCGCGCGCGCTCGCCCGCCTGCAAGGCATCGCCGGGCCGCGCTTGCTCGCGCAAGGCAACGGCTTTTTGGTGCGCTCCTGGATCGACGGGCTGCCGATGCATCTGGCGCGGCCCAGCGGCGATGCCGGCTATTTCCGCGCGGCCAAGCGCATGCTGTTCGCCATGCATCGGCTGGGCGTGGTGCACAACGATCTCGCCAAGGAGCAGAACTGGCTGCGCGACGGCAAGGGCCGGCCGCAATT
>JAUSIF010000315.1 GCA_030648135.1 Xanthobacteraceae bacterium | reverse complement strand
CCACTCGTCGAGCGTGCCGGCCTCCATGTCGGCACAGAGCGAAGGCATGCGGAAATCAACCTCGATGCCGTCCTTCAAGATCGCGCTAGCGCGGCTTTGGCCGACGGAACGATTTTCGGCGCCTGCGGGATAGCTGCATTCTCAAGGTGGCGGGGGTACGGGATCGGCACTTCCTCGCTGCACACGCGGCCGATCGGCGCGTCGAGTTCCCAAAATGCTTGCTCGACGATGCGCGTGCAGATTTCAGCGGCTAAACTGCCGCTGCGCCAGCCTTCGTCGACGATCACCGCGCGGCGGGTCTTGGCTACCGAGGCGATGATGGTTGCGTCATCGAGCGGCCGCAGACTGCGCAGGTCGATGACTTCCGCTTCGATAGCCTCGGCGGCAAGCGCGGTGGCGGCCTCCAGTGTCTTCCACAGCGAGCCGCCGTAGGTGATGAGCGAAATATCGCGCCCCGGCCGGCGCACCGCGGCTTTTTCGATGTCGACCGGACCGGCATCGGCGGCGAGCTTGCCGGTCAAGCCGTAGAGCATGATGTTCTCGAAGATCAGCACCGGATCGGGATCTTCGAGGGCCGTCCACAACATGCCACGCGCATCCTCGAGGGTCGCCGGGGCCAGCACCTTGATGCCGGGGATGTGCGCGTACCAGCCTTCGAGGCTGTGCGAGTGCTGGGCGGCGAGCTGGCGCCCGGCGCCGGTCGCCATGCGGATCACCAGCGGCACGCCGAACTGGTTACCCGACATGTGACGCACGGTCGCCGCCGTGTTGAGAATCTGATCGAGCGCAAGCAGGCTGAAGTTCACGGTCATCAGCTCGACGATGGGCCGCATGCCTGCCATCGCGGCACCGATGCCGGCGCCGGTGAAGCCCGATTCGGAGAGCGGCGTGTCGCGGATGCGCTCCGGGCCGAACTCCGCCAGCAGCCCCTTGCTCACGGCGTAGCAGCCACCATAGCGGCCGACGTCCTCGCCCATCAGGAACACGCGAACGTCGCGCTTGAGCGCGTCGCGGATCGCCTCGCGCACCGCTTCGCGATAGGTGATCTCGATTGCCTTCGATTCGCTCGTCGCCTGTGCCATCGCGTGCATCACCGGCCGCCTTCAGGTGGCTTTTTCCGCATAGGTGAAGCGGGTGAGCTGCTCGATCGGCTCCAAGGTGCCCGCCTCGGCAAAAGTGACCGCCGCATCGACCTCGGCGATGACCTCGGCATCGATCCGTTCGAATTCCTCCGGATGGATCATGTTGTTCTGTTCAAGCCATGCCCGGAATCGGACGATTGGCTCTTTTTGCCGCCAAACCTCGATTTCCGCCTTGTCGCGATAAAGCTGCGCGTCGAACATCGAATGGGGGCGCAGACGGTAAGTGCGGCATTCGAGAAAATATGGCTTTTTGCTTTGGCGCACCGCATGCACGGCGCGCCGCGCCGCCGCCTCGACGGCGATGATATCCATGCCGTCGACCGCCTCGGACTCCATCCGATAGCACGCCGCCTTGCGCTGGATGTCGGTCTCGGACTCGGAAATCGAGAGCGCCGTGCCCATGGCGTAGAGATTGTTCTCGCACACGAACAGCACCGGCAGGCTCCATAGCACCGCGAGATTGAGGCTCTCGTGGAACTCGCCTTCGGCCACGGCACCTTCACCGAAGAAGCACGCAGTGATGTTGTCTTCGCCGCGCATGCGGCCGGCGAGCGCGAGGCCGACGGCGAGCGGCAGTCCGCCGCCGACGATGGCATTGCCACCATGAAAATTGGTCGCCCGGTCGAACAGGTGCATGGACCCGCCGCGCCCCCGGCTGCAGCCTTCGCGCTTGCCGTACATCTCGGCCAAGCATGCGCCCATCGGCACGCCGCGCACCAGCGCGTGGCCGTGCTCCCGATAGGTGGCGACGACCCGGTCGTGCTTCTCCAGCACCGGGATGACGCCGACGGCTACCGCCTCTTCGCCGTCGTAGAGATGCAGGAAGCCGCGGATTTTCTCTTGGGTGTAGAGTTCCGCGCACTTGTCCTCGAACCGGCGGATGCGGATCATCTGCTTCAAAAGATCCAGCACGTGCTCCCGCGATAGCCGCGGCTTCTCGATTGCTTCGCTCATCGCTCCTCGCTTTCGAGCGTCGAGATGTCGCCCTCCGGCAGGCCGAGTTCGCGCGCCTTCAGCAGACGCCGCATAATCTTGCCGCTACGCGTCTTCGGCAAGTTCTTGCGAAACGCGATGTCCTTGGGCGCCACCGCCGGGCCGAGCCGCTTGCGCGCGTGCCCGAGCAGTTCCTTGCGAAGATTTTCGGTCGGCTCGAATCCGTCCTTGAGGGCGACGAATGCCTTGACCAGTTCACCCGCTGTCTCATCCGGAATTCCGATCACCCCGACCTCGGCGACCGCCGGGTGCTCCATCAGCGCGCTCTCCACCTCGAACGGGCCGATGAGATGACCGGCGCTCTTGATCACATCGTCCGTGCGGCCGACAAACCAATAATAGCCCTCCGCATCGCACATGGCGAGATCGCCGGTGAGATACCAGCCGCCGGCGAAACATTTACGGTAGCGCTCCTCTTCATGGAGATAGGCGCGCATCATCGATGGCCAGCCCGGGCGTAGCGCGAGTTCGCCCATGGTCATGGGCTGCGTGATCTCGCGCACCTCGCCGGCCGCAGTGCGCTCGACGATGCCGGCCGTGACACCCGGCAGCGGCCGGCCCATCGATCCTGGCTTCACGTCCATCGACGGGAAATTGGCGATCATGATGCCGCCGGTCTCCGTCTGCCACCAATTGTCGTGGAACGGCTTGCCGAACGCTTCGACGCCCCACACCACGGCTTCGGGGTTGAGCGGCTCGCCGACGCTCGAGATAAACCGCAGTGTCGATAGATCAAAACGCTTGGCGATGTCGGTGCCGACCTTCATCAACATCCGAATCGCCGTC
>JAUSIF010000304.1 GCA_030648135.1 Xanthobacteraceae bacterium | reverse complement strand
GCGCCGACCCCTCCCCCATGGTTGGACCGGATCCAGTCCATGGCCCTCAAGGGCGGGGTTAATGTTGAATATATTCCTAGTGCCCGGAAATGTCAAGTGGCGTTGCAGGCAATAAACCAGTTTGTTGATGGTCCGTTTCGTGCCAGAAGCGGAAATCTCCAGGCTTTGCCCGCCGGGAAATTCCGGCTAAGAAACCCTTGGGAGAGCGCCATCAAATGCATCCGCGTCGTGTGGTTCTTCACGTCCTTGGCGCCGTCGCCATTGCGTTGGTCTTTTCCGCGAACGTGGACGCGGCTGCGGTCGGCAAGGCCACCTCGGTCGTTCCCGCCGCGACCTACGCGCGCGGCGCCGCCGTAAAAAATCTCGCCATCGACGATCCGCTCGAGCAGAACGATCGGGTGAAAACGGCGGGCAGCGGTGCCGCGGAAATCCAATTCATCGACGACACCACGCTGACGATCGGGGAGAACTCGGAAGTTCTGCTCGATAAATTCGTTTTCGACGGCGCCAAGGCCAGGAACGCCACGGTGGAAATCGTGCGCGGCACGCTGCGCTTCGTGAGCGGCAGCTCGGATGACAGCGCCTATCAGATCAAGACGCCGGTCGCGGTCATCGGCGTGCGCGGCACCGTCATCGATGTTTCGTTCGAGAACAATGAGATGGTTTTCAATACGGTGGAGGGTCTCGGCGTGGTTTGCCACGGCAGCGCCGGATGCCGCGACGTGCGCGCCGGTGAATCGCCGCTGGCGATCAATCGCTTAGGCTTTTTTCGGGCCAGCCCGGCGCAGGCGGCGCGGCTGTTGAGCCGCCTGGAAGGCGCGCACCAAACGCTCTCGCGCCGGATCGGCCGCAGTGCGTTCACCGCGAGAGGCTGGCAACGCAATCTGGGCGGCAAACTGGGCAAACAACCTGGCCAGTTTAAGACGCTGACAAAGGGGCTATTCAAGGGTCAATTGAAGGATCAAGCAAAGGGGCAATTGAAGGAGCCGTTCAAGGGGAAATCAACAGAGCAACCGAAAGGGAAAGCCCGGGGGCTATTCCGCTAACGCGCCAAGTCGGCGCATTCCCCTGCCCCGCACACTTAGCCATGGCGGCGGCGCACGATTCGGCGCATGATTAAGGAGTTTCAATTCTTCGGAGGCAAACCCCAAAGGGGCCAAAATGAAAATCAACGCACCGTCGCAGCTGATCTTCCTGATCTCACTGATCCTCGCCGCGCTGGCCGTGGTTGCCCATTACGTGGCCATCCCGTACGCGACCGAGTATCAATTCTGGCTGGCCGTCGCGGGCTATGTCGTGCTCGCGGCCGGCTGTCTGGTGAAAGTGTAAGACAAAACGCTTCAACGCGGGCGGGCAGCTGTTTCCCGCCCGCGTTGCTTATGTCCGCCGGCCGCCGTTCACTTCGGGCACGGCGTCGTCTTCAAAAACTCGATGCTCTTCAGGTCGCCGCGCAGCGCGAAGCCGCCGTAGTCGAGCCTGAGCGCCCGGCTCACGCCGTTCTCGTAGAGCTCGAAACCGAGCACATAGGAGGGCGTCCGTTCGCCGGCGCCTTCGTCGAAATAGCTGACGGTCACCGGATAGCGCTTGATCGAGACGAGTTCCGGCTTCTTCGCCGGCTCCTCCAGCTCGCCTTTGCCGCCGACGACGGCGCCGATGACCGAGAGCGTTTCATAGACCTTCTTGCCGTCGGGGGCGCCGTCATAGACCTTGGCCTCGAGGATGCGCTCGCCCGCGCCGCCGGCCACGATCAGTTTCCGCAAATGCTCGGTCGGCAGCAGGATCGGCCCGCGCAGCGGAAACGGCACGGCCTTGGGCTTGGCCAGACGCACGGAAAACCCGCCGTCCGCCGCCCGCTCGACGCTGCCGTCGACCTCGTCCTTCAGGTCCTCGTTGAGATAGTTCTGGGTCTTGAAGCGGTAGGACTTCGCCGCCCCGTCCTCCCAGGTGATGCTGCGCAGGTCGCTCACGGTCTTGCGGCCCTCGCCGCTGTCGAGCTCGGTCACCTGGCGCAGCGAGACCGCATAGCCCTCGCAGGCATTGCCGGTCACCTCGAAGGCGATGCGGCCGGTCGCCCGGTCGATCTTGTTGCTGGCCTTGTTGGGATCGAGCGCGAGCTCATAGATCGCGCGATGCGGCACCAGCGGCACCGCCTGGGCGGCGGCCTCGCGCACCGTCGCGCCGACGACGACGATTGCGAGCAGCGGAAACAGCCAAATCGACCTGCGCCAGACCATCTGATTCCCTCGATGATGCCCGCAGCATAAGTCGCGGCGGCGGGCGGTACAATCGGCCCCTCTCTGCCCAGCAAGCGCGCTTTCAGGCTGAGTGGATACCGATCTCGAGTTTACCCGAGATCGGCATGCAATATTGCCCAAGTCGGCTATAGCCGACTTGGGGTGGTCAACCGCCCGGAAAGCGCGCCCACTAAAAGAGTTAGAGCGCGTATGCAGATAAGTTTACGCAATCTGCGCAAGCTTGATTGCGTCCGTAAAACCGGTTCCCACTTTTACTGAACGCGCTCTAGATGGCGACAAAACGGCACCGGTGCAAGATAGTCCAAGCTGGACCAAGAACGGTTGCCCCCGCCGCCGCGATCGGCCAAGACTGCGGCGCGAGATGGCGGCGGGAGGAAGCCCATGGCAGGCAAGACCGGCAAGACCGGAAGGCCCGGCAAGATCGAAAAACGCCTGGCCGAGCTCGGCATCACACTTCCCTCCCCGCCCGCGCCGGTTGCGAACTACGTGCCGGCGGTGCGCGCGGGCAAATTGCTGTTTTGCTCCGGCCAGGTTTCGGCCTCCCCCGGCGGCAAGGCCATCAAGGGCAAGCTCGGCGCCGTGGTTTCGCTCGAGCTGGGCCAGGAGGCGGCGAAGATCTGCGCCATCAATCTCTTGGCCCAGGCCAAGGCCGCGCTCGGCAGTCTCGACAAGATCAAGCGCTGCGTGCGCCTCGGCGGCTTCATCAATGCGCTGCCGAGCTACGGCCCGTTGCCGCAGGTGATGAACGGCGCCTCCGATTTGATGGTGGCGGTCTTGGGCGACGCCGGCCGCCACGCCCGCACCACCCTCGGAGTGGCGCAATTGCCCTTGGACGCCGCGGTCGAGGTCGAAGCCGTGTTCGAGATCCGCTAGCGCATGATCCCGAAAAGTGGGAACCGGTTTTCGGACCCGCTGCGCCGGAGCGACAGCGAGGCGAGAAAGATCATGCCCAATCAAAAAGCTGGACCGCGATCCCGATTCAATCTCGATCGATCGCGGTCTAGCGCGATGCCGGACCTCGACTGGCTGACCGCGCGCCCGATCGCCCATCGCGGCCTGCACGGCGACGGGCGGGTCGAGAACACGCTCGCCGCGGCGGCCGCCGCCGTCGCCGCCGATTACGGGATCGAGGCCGATCTGCAGCTCTCGGCCGACGGCGAGGTCATTGTGTTTCACGATGCGACCCTCGACCGGCTCACCACCGGATCGGGCGCGGTGGCCGCGCGCACGGCGGCCGAGCTCAAGACGGTTTCCTTCCGCGCTTCACCCGAGCGCATCCCGACGCTGCAAGAACTGCTCGATGTGGTGGCCGGGCGGACGACTTTGATGCTGGAGCTGAAAAGCGACTGGAAAGGAGACAGCCGCCTCGCCGCCCGGGTCGCAGCCCAGCTCTTGAGCTATGCCGGCCCGGTCGCCGCCATGTCGTTCGATCCGGCGCTGGTCTCGGCTTTGCGCAAACATGCGCCCGGGCTACCGCGCGGCATCGTCGCCCAACGCCGCTATTCCCGCCGCGACTGGCCGCAATTGTCCTGGCCGCGCCGCTTCATGCTCGGCCATCTCCTGCACGTCTATACCACCGCGCCGCATTTCATCGCCTATTCGGTGCGCGATCTGCCGGCCCTGGCGCCGCTGACCTGCCGCCATGTCTGGGGCATGCCGCTCATCACCTGGACGGTGCGCAGCGAGGCCGAGCGGCGGCGGGCGCGGTTCTGGGCGAACCAGATGATTTTCGAAGGCTTCCGGCCCTAGAGCATGATCCCGAAAAAGCCTGCCCTCGGACTTGATCCGGGGGTGGGAACCGGTTTTCGGAAAAGATCATGCTCAAACAAAAAGCTAGAGCCCGACTCTGATTCCATTAAAACGAATAAGGCTCTAGATTTGCGAGCTGAGTGTCGGCGTCCCATGAGCGCGAATTCCCTCGCCGTTCGCATCGAGGCCGCGATGAGGTCGATCCCGGCCGCGGCTTGGGACGCCTGCGCCTTCGGCGCATCGGCCGTATTCACTTCAACAGATTCGGCCAAGCCGCTCGGCGGACTCGGCGATCGCAAAAAATCGGAATCTCCGTCTGAAGTCGTTGAATCGAAATCTCAACCAGCGGATTCGGCGCGTGAAGACGACCCACATAACCCTTTCATCTCACACGATTTTTTGACTTCGCTGGAGGACTCCGGCGCGGTCTCGGCGCGCACCGGCTGGGCGCCCCAGCATGTCTTGGTCGAGGACGAAACCGGCGTGCTCGCCGCCATGCCCTGTTATCTAAAAAATCATTCCCAGGGCGAATATGTCTTCGACCACGGCTGGGCCGAAGCCTATGAGCACGCCGGTGGCGACTATTATCCCAAGCTGCAGGTGGCGGTGCCCTTCACTCCGGTGACCGGGCCGCGGCTCTTGGTCAGGCCGGGACCTCGCGCCGAGGCGGCGCGCGCGGCGCTCATCGCGGGCGCGATCGAACTCCTGCGGCGCAGAGGCGCCTCCTCGCTCCATGTCACCTTTCCGACCGAGGCCGAATGCAACTATCTCACGGGCCTGGGCTTCCTCGCCCGCACCGACCGGCAGTTCCATTGGCTGAACGAGGGCTATGCCTCCTTCGGCGATTTCCTGAGCCGGCTCTCCTCACGCAAGCGCAAGACGATCGCGCGCGAGCGGCGCGAGGCTCAAGAAGGCATCGAGATCGTCCGCCTCGGCGGCGCCGATTTCACCGAAGCCGTGTGGGACGCATTCTTCTCCTTCTATATGGACACCGGCGCGCGCAAATGGGGCTGGCCCTATCTCAACCGTCCGTTCTTCTCGCTCGTCGGCGAAAAAATGCGCGATCGCATCGTGCTGATCATGGCGCGCCGGGCCGGTCGCTTCATCGCGGGCGCGCTCAATTTCCTGGGCCACCGCACGATCTATGGCCGCTATTGGGGTGCAACCGAGCAGCGGCCGTTCCTGCATTTCGAGCTCTGCTATTATCAGGCGATCGACTATGCGATCGAGCGCGGTCTCGCCCGGGTCGAAGCCGGCGCGCAGGG
>JAUSIF010000294.1 GCA_030648135.1 Xanthobacteraceae bacterium | reverse complement strand
TCCTGCTCACCGGCATCCGCCTTGCGATCGGCCGCGCCATCGTGGGCGTGGTGGTGGGCGAGCTGTTCGGGGCGAGCGCGGGGCTCGGCTTCCTCATCTATACGTCCGGCCAGACCTTCGACGTGCCGGCGCTGTTCGCGGGCGTGCTCTGTCTCGCCTTCGCCGGCGTGTCGCTCACCTGGATCTTGCAGACGCTCGAGCGCCGGCTGGTGCGCTGGAAGCCGTCGCCGTTGGAGGATTGAGATGCCGGAAATCCGCACGGCCGCGCCAATCAAGCTCTCGGTGTCGGGGGTCGGCAAGACCTTCCACCGGCGCGACGGCTCGCTTGCGGTGCTCGAAGACATCAGCTTTGAGGTCCGCGCCGGCGAATTTTTCGTGATCGTCGGCCCGTCGGGCTGTGGCAAAACCACGTTTCTCCGCATCGTGCAGGGATTGGATCGGCCTTCGACCGGCACCATTCTGTTGTCGGACAAGCCGCTCACCGGACCCGGTCCCGACCGCGGCTTCGTGTTTCAGCACGACTCGCTGTTTCCGTGGCGCACGGTGCTGCAGAACGTCACCTTCGGACCCGAGCTGAAGCGGAAGCCGCGGTCGGAATTCGAGCCCTATGCGCGCGACATCATCTCGCTCGTGGGTCTCAAGGGCTTCGAGGGCCATTATCCGCACGAGCTTTCCGGCGGCATGCGCCAGCGCGTCAATCTCGCCCGCGCTTTCGCCGTCGATCCGGATATTCTGTTGATGGACGAGCCGTTCGCCTCCCTCGATGCGCTCACACGCGAAGCGATGCAGCAGGAGCTAATCCGCATCGTCGCCGAGACCGGCAAGACCGTGCTCTTCATCACCCACCAGATCGACGAGGCCGTGTTGCTCGCCGACCGGATCGCGGTCTTGAGTGCCCGCCCGGGCCGGCTCATGCGCACCATCGACGTCGACCTGCCGCACCCGCGCTCGCTCGGCATAAAGCGGACCCCGCGTTTCCAAGGGTTTGTCGAGGAAGTGTGGAACCTGATTGCCGAGTCGCACGGACTCGAACAAGATATGCAGAACTGAAGATATGCAGAACTGAAGGAGAAACCCATGGCTCTGACGCGCCGCAGCTTCATGACCACAGCCGCAGCCGCTGCTACCGCAGCCGTTGCGCGACCCGCCATCGCGCAGGGTGCGCAAAAGATCGTGATCGGCTTCGTGCCGGGCAACTCGATCTACTGGGATATCGACGTCGCCATCGAGAAAGGCTTCTTCCGCGAGGCCGGGTTCGAGCCCGAGACGTCGGTGGTTCAATCCTCGCCGCACTCGATCCAGCAGGCGATCATCGGCTCCTACCAGATCGCGGTCGGACAACCCGAGACCTTCGTCGCCGCGGTCGAGAAAGGCGGCACCGTGTTGGGCGCGATGGCGGCTCCGATGAATCGCGCCGACTGGGCGCTCAACGCGCTGCCCGACATCAAGAGCATCGCCGATCTCAAGGGCAAGGTCATCGGCGTATCGGCGGTACGCAACGGCGAAGTCTGGTTGACGACGCAGCTCTTGGAGAAAGCCGGACTCAAGAAGGGCGACTACGATTACAAGGTGGTGGGTGTGTCGCCGCAGAAGGTCGCCGCGCTGAAGAGCGGATCGATCGCGGCCACCATCCTGTTCCAGCCTTCGGCCGAGCTTGCGATCAAGGAAGGTTTCCCGGCGCTCGCGCGCTACGGAGCTCTGCGCGCCCATCCGCCCATACTCTATGTGGTGAACAAGGAATGGGCGGCGAAGGACGGAAGCGGCAAGCGCGCCGCGCAGGCGATCCGCAAGGCGCACGACTGGCTGTGGAATCCGGCCAACAAGGCGGAAGCGCTCGCCATCCTGATGAAGGTCACCAAGCGTGGAAAAGACATCGTTGAGAAGGTCTATGCCGAGTATTTCGTCGATCTGAAGATCTATTCGCGCACCGGCGAGATCGAGCTCGCGGGCCTGAACACCGCGCTCAAGGACATGGCGGCGGACGGCCTGATCAATTCGCCGGCGCCGCCCGCGACCAAATATGTCCTCGACAGGAGCCTCGGCGGCATGTGGTCCTAAGTCACGGCCATGAAGATCGTCGGTTTCGAAACGGCGGAAGGCTCGAGGCTTGGCGTCGTCGAGGGCGACCGCGTGGTCGATCTGCAGGCGATCGATGCCGGCGTGCCAAGCGATCTCAAGGACGTGCTCGCTAAAAGCAACGGCGATCTTAAGCCGATCGCCGAGCTTGCACGCCGCGCCCCCGCCTCGGCGTTGAGGCCGCTCAAGGGTCTGCGCTACGCGTTGCCGGTGGCGAACCCCGGCAAGATCGTCTGTCTCGGCTTGAATTATCTCGAGCATGCGAAAGAAGGGCCGCAGCGGGACAACATCCCGAAGTATCCGACGCTATTCATGCGCGGGCTCAATTCGTTCGTGCCGCATCTGGCACCGCTGATCCGGCCGCGCGTCTCCGAGCAGCTCGACTACGAGGCCGAGCTGGTTGCCGTCATCGGAACGCGCGCCAAGCACATGACGCTCGCCAACGCGGCGTCCTGCATTGCCGGCTACACCTGCTGCAACGAGGGCTCGGTCCGCGAGTTCCAACGCCACACCACCCAATGGCACGCCGGCAAGAATTTCGACAGCAGCGGCAGTATCGGCCCGTGGATGGTGACGTCCGATGAACTGCCCGAGCTCGGCAAGGGATTGAAAATCGAGAGCCGGCTCAACGGCAACGTGATGCAATCGGACAACACCGCAAACATGATGTTCCCGATCGCTGAAACCATCGTCTACATTACCAAAGGTATTACGCTTGATCCCGGCGACTTGCTTGTCACCGGCACGCCCGCTGGCGTCGGTCATGCGCGCAAGCCGCCGGTGTGGATGAAGGCCGGCGATACCATCGAGATCGAGATCGAGAAGATCGGGATATTGAAGAACCCGATCGAGGACGAGAAATAGCCGTCTAGCCTCCGAGCGGGGCGAGTGCCTGCATCAGCTCCGCCTTTTTTTTCTCGTCGAGTGCAACGAGCGGCGGGCGCACGCGCATCCAGTCGGGCTTGCCCTCGCGCGCCGAAAGGATCGCCTTCACCGCCGGAATCCAGCCATAGGGCTGCACCACGGCGCGCGCGGCGGCGGCGGTCTTGTGCAGGGCCTCGGCCTCCGGTCCCTGCCAGCCGTCATAGAGGCGGCGGATATTGGCGACATGGGTATTGGCGGTGGCCGAGATGCAGCCGGCGGCGCCCTTCTTCATCGCCGAGAGCAGTAGCGCCTCGCTCGACGGAAACACCGCGAAGCCCGGATAGCGCGAGAGCAGCGTCTCCATATAGGCGACGTCACCGGAGGAATCCTTGAGGCCGACCACGGTGTCGGGGAAGGCCTTGATCAGCCGGCCGACCAGATCGGGCGACCAGACGAGCGTGGTCATTTGCGGAAAATTGTAGAGATAGAGCGCGAGGCGTTGGTCGCCCACCCGGCCGATCACTTCGGAAGCGAAGGCAAAGAGGCCCTCGTCCGACACGCCTTTATAATAGTAAGGCGGCAGCAACAGCACGCCGCGCACTCCAAGCCCTACCGCGTGGCGGGTGAGCCGCGCCGCGTCGCCGATGGAAGGCGCTCCGGTTCCGGGCAGAAGCTGGCCGCCCGGAATGCCCGCCGCCACCACCCGTTCGAGCAGGGTCTCGCGCTCGCCAAGATCGAGCGAGTTTGCCTCGCTGGTGGTGCCGAGCACGGCGAGCCCATGGGCGCCGTCGGCGAGCAATTTTCGGCAATGGGCGATATAGCGGTCGAAATCGACCGTGAGGTCGGCGCGGAAGGGTGTCGTGACCGGCGGCCAGATGCCAGAGACTTTGGCCGATTGCGCGCTTTTCGCTCCGGCGGGCGCTTGTCTCTTGTCGAGCATGGGTTTCCTCAATCCGTCTTGCGCGGGCCGAACAGGCGCTCGGCATTGGCATGGGCGACGCGCCGGGCCTGATCCGGCGGAAGCTGCGCGAGCCAGCCGCGATATTCGCGCATGATGTTATCGTAGCCGAACCAGCGCTCGTTGATCCAGGTGTCGGAGCCGAGCAGGAAGCGGTCGGCGTGGCGCGCGAACAGGTCCTTCCATGCGTCCGTGAGCTTGCCGCCGGAATCGGTGATGCCGCTGCGGTAGGAGAGCTCGCCCCATAGCGCCGGATATTTCTCGAACAACTCCTTCACGCGCTCGGGCGAGGTCGAGAAGCCGGTATGCGCCCAGATGATCTTGGCGCGTTTGTCGTGCGCGAACAAAAGCTCGAGCGCCTCGTCGTCGCAATGGGCGTGCAGATAAAGGTCGTGCTCCACCGCGAAACGGACGATCTTGCCTGCGATCTCGCTCGAGGCCGACTTGCCGTAGATATGGAATTCGCCGATGCCGCGGTAATAGCCGCGCTTGTATTCGTCGAGCACGAGGTCGTAGATCGCGGGATCGTTGAACCAGGTCGGGATGTCGGAACGCGTGCGATAGGGGCGGATGAAGGGCACCACCCAGATGTCTTTTGGCTTCGCATCGACCAGCGCATGGGTGCCGGTATTCGGGCGGCTGGTCGCCAGAATTCCGCTGACGCCGTTCTTGCGGAAGATTTCCAGCACTTTCTCCAGCGGATAAAATGGCGTCGGCTCCCAATTGTAGTGCAGATGCGCGTCGAAAATCGGCATGCGCTCCTGTGCGGGCGCGGTTATGACGGCGAGTGCACAGATCAACGTGGCGCCGAGACAGATCGGAAACGATTTCCTCACGACGATACTCCCCATGACGTTTCTATTTTTTCCGGATACGGAACACGAGCAGGTTTGAGCGTTTATTGGCATCGAGCAGCGCGTCGCCGGTTTCGCGCAAGAGGTTCGGGATATCGACCCCCGCCAGCGGATCGGTGCATTCGACCACGAGCTCCTCGCCCGCCGCCATCCGCGACAGCGCCTTCTTGGTCTTGAGCGCGGGCAGGGGGCATTTGAGCCCGCGCAAATCGAGCAGGGTCTCGGCCATGGCCGCCGATATAGCAGAATTGGCACTGACCGGCCCTCGCTACCGGGACGCGGGCGCTTCGGCTAGACAAGGAGCCATGAGCCCGCCGACCGAGGCCCTGCAACGCATATCGAAGCTTGCGCCCTTGGGCGAGGTCTTCGCCCGCATCGACGCCCTCGCGGCCCCGGTGGCGGCGGGTGAGATCGAGCTCGATCGGGCCACGGGCCGTATACTTGCCGCCGATATCGCGCTTGCAACAGCCTTTCCGGCAACCGCGATCGCCTTGCGCGACGGCTGGGCGGTCGCCGCCGACCGGGTATCCGACGCCGGTCCCTATGCGCCGGTGCCGCTCGCAACGCCCGCCTGGGTCGAGGTAGGCGAGGCGATGCCCAAAGGCGCCGATGCCGTGCTTCCGCCCGACGCGGTCACCATGACCAAAGCCGGCTGCGAGGCGCAGAGCGTGGCCAC
>JAUSIF010000284.1 GCA_030648135.1 Xanthobacteraceae bacterium | reverse complement strand
TCGCGACCAAGGCCGAGTTCGATCTCGGGAAGGCGCGGATCGACGCCATGGCCGAGGCGGTAGCCGTAGAGACCGAGACCAAGGTCAACTATCTGGTCGGCACGATGATCGAGCTGCCGCGCGCGGCGTTACGCGCCGGCGAGATCGCCGAGACCGCGGAATTCTTCTCCTTCGGCACCAACGATCTCACGCAAACGACCTTTGGCATTTCGCGCGACGACGCCGCGCTCTTCCTCGGGACCTATATCGGCAAGGGCATACTCGCGGTCGATCCCTTCGTCTCGATCGACCGCGAAGGAGTGGGCGAGCTTGTCCAAATCGAGACCGAGCGCGGGCGGGCGACGCGGCCCGGGATCAAGCTCGGCATCTGCGGCGAGCACGGCGGCGATCCCGCCTCGGTCGCCTTCTGCGAGGAGGTCGGGCTCGACTATGTGTCCTGCTCGCCGTTCCGGGTGCCGATTGCCCGCCTCGCCGCCGCCCAAGCTGTGCCCGCTAAGAACGCGATCGGTAAAAGCGGGAGCGGCAAGAAAGCCCGAAGCAGCACGCAGAAGTCCTCCCGCCGCCGGAAATCTTGAGCAACCGCGAGAGGACTGCCGCATCCCCGCCCTATTTCCGGGTGCCGTTGCACGGTGCGAGGCCGGATTGAACGGTATCCGTTAAGGCTCAGCGCTTGCCCGGCCGCATCGCGCGGCGAAATTGCGGCCATTAACGGGATATCAAGCTTAAGCGGAACAAAACTTAGTCATTCAAATGCCTTCGGTCTTCGGCAAGAAACCCGCTCTAGGGTTCAGTTCTGTAGCGTTCTGTTGCGTAGGGGTGGCGTTCAATGGTTGCGTCGCGTGTATGGCGAGCTCCTCTCGCCACCCGTTTCATTTGCGTGCTGCTGCTCTTTTTCGCCAGCACCGATCGTATCGCCTATCAGGATCTGGCTAGCCTTCTGGTCAATCAGCCCGGCGTGGCCGAGCGCGCCCGCAGCTTCATCCTGGCCAATCCCTTTGCCGCGCTCAGGACCGCGACCTTCTCGCTGCCGCGCCCGCTGGTCACGACAATTCCGCCGCTGTCCGCTCCCATCGATCCCGACATCACCGGCTCGATTTCGCCGCATGCCGCCGTGGCGCGCGAAGAGGCGGAGCCCTACGAGCCTCCGGTTCAGATCGTCAATCGCGCCGCCAAGGGCGATAGGCTCGTTTCGGGTTCCAGCGCGACCGCCCGCGTCACCGCCACGGTCGTGCCCATCGACGCCGCCGCCGGCTATACCGATTACGCGGCCGCCGACCTGGAGCCGTTCGAACTGCGCGCCGACGTCGCCGGCACGCTCGCGCGCAGCGTCGAAACGATACCCGCCGCCGGCACGATCACCCGCGTTTCGCAGTTGTTCTTCGGAGCCGACGGCCTCGAATTGCCGCCGGTCCTGTTCGAGCACCGGGCGGCGCCCGAACCGAAAGTGGTCCTCGCCTCGCTCGACCCCGCCAGTGCCACGGAGGGTTCCACCACCGTCGCGCCCAAGGGCCTGGTGACCGGCGATGAGGCAAAGCCGAAGAGCCCGGCCGCGCGCCTCGGGCTTGCCGGCCCCGCGCGCGCCAAGGCCGAGAAGTGCCTCGCCGACGCGATCTATTTCGAGAGCCGCGGCGAGCCCGAGATCGGCCAGACCGCGGTCGCACAGGTGGTGATCAACCGCGTGTTCTCCGGCTTCTATCCGGAGGACGTGTGCGGCACCGTCTACCAGAACGCGCACCGCTATCTCGCCTGCCAGTTCACCTTTGCCTGCGAAGGCAAGAAGCTCGTGGTCAACGAGCCCGACATGTGGGAGCAGGCGAAGCGAATTTCGCGCGAGATGCTCGACGGCAAGCTGTGGCTCGCCGAGGTCGGCAAGGCCACGCACTATCACGCCTATTGGGTGAAGCCCGACTGGATCCGCGAAATGCGCAAGATCCACCGCATCGGCGTGCATACCTTCTACCGCCCGAAGGCGTGGGAAGGCTGAACTTTTTCTTGCCGCCGTTCCCGGACATGGAACCATGCGGCGCGAAGCGAGTTATCTTCCTGGCGATTGGTGAAGCTGAAGCAGCCGGGGATGCCTCTGGCGTGAATATTGCTTGCGTCAATCATCGCAAACATTCGGGAGATGGCCATGAACAGACCGATGCAGCGCATAGCGTTTCTTGCTTTTGCTTTGGGCACGGCGGCAGCGCTCGGTGCCAGTAGTTGGGCGGTGGCGCGCACGAACTTCGACGGCAACTGGAGCGTGGAAGTGCTCACCGACCGCGGCACCTGCGACCGCGGCTATCGCTATGAGATCCAGGTCGAGGACGGCGCGCTGAACTTGCGGGGAGAAGGCAGCGGCAGCATCGACATCAGCGGACGGGTGGACGCGGGAGGTGCCGTCAAAGTTAGCATCCAGCGCGGCCAGCAAGTTGCGAAAGGCACCGGCCGGCTCTCGCGGGATTCCGGCTCGGGCACCTGGAACGGACATACGACGTCGAGCGAATGCTCGGGCGTGTGGACGGCCGAGCGGCGCTGACTGCGGTCATAGTTCTATCCCCGCGGACGGCCCCAGGGGCCGCCGGGTTTGGATGCAGGCTTGGGCGCGGTCCAGGGATTCTTGCGATCCGCTGAATCCGGTTCGCCGTCCTCGTCTTCTTCCGCATCGGTTGCGGAATCCTCCGGCGGCGGCAGCGCGATCGGGCCGGGGTCGTGGCCGCCGGCGAATTTCACCAGCGCGTCGATCCGCTTCCCCACCGGCGGATGAGTCGCGAACAAATCCGAGAAGCCTTCGCGCGGATTGTCGACGCACATCTCCATGATCGCCGAAGTGGAGCCCGGCAGCTCGCCGCGGCCCTCGATCTTGCGCAAAGCCGAGATCATACCATCCGGATTTTTCGTGAGCTCGACCGAGCCGGCGTCGGCCAAATATTCGCGCGAACGCGAAAGCGCGAAGCGGATCACGATCGAAAGCACCCAGGCGAGCACGATAAAGACGATCGCGATCAGGATCGCAGCACCGGCTCCGCCCTTGCGGTCGCCCGACGAGCGGCCGCCGCCCCAACGCATTCCGCCCTGGAAGAACAGCCGAAAAACCAGCTCGCCGAAGAAGGAGATCACGCCGGCGATGACCACCGCGATCACCATCATACGCACGTCGCCGTTCCTGATGTGAGTGAGCTCGTGGCCGAGCACGGATTGGATCTCGGCGTCGTCGAGGCGCTGGATCAGGCCGGTCGTTACCGTGATGGAATATTGCCGCCGGTTGAGGCCGGTGGCGAAGGCGTTGAGCGCGTCGCTCTGCATCACCTTCAGCCTCGGCGTCGGAATGCCGCGCGAGATGCAGAGGTTTTCGAGGATGTTGAACAGCCGCGGCTGGTCCGTGCGCGTGACCTCCTCGCCGCCGGTGATGGCGTCGATCATCGATTGATGGAAGAAATAGGCGATGACCAGCCACAAAGCCGTGCCCACGGTCACGAACGGGAAGGCGAGGATCAGGTCGTATTCGGCTGCGAAGACGATCAATTGCAGCGGAGCGTCGGGAGTGCGCAGCGCCTCGGCGATGAGCGCGCCCGCGAATACCAGCACATAGACCAGGAAGAA
>JAUSIF010000278.1 GCA_030648135.1 Xanthobacteraceae bacterium | reverse complement strand
CGAATCTTCCGGCCCGCGACCGGAACCGAGGCGCGCGTTCGTTACCTCGCTCCCGGCGGTCCGGGTCCGCGAGAAAGCGTCGCTCGCGCACGCTAGCCGCCGTCCGCCGGGTAACCCCCATTGTGAATTATGTAATCATATCAATTGATTATTCCATTTTTCCCACACCCATACCTCGATCGGGACGGCCGCGGGCGCGGCCCGATTTTTGTTGGTTGTGGCTGAATTACCACTCCCATTCTGCCGTTTCGCCGTATTATATTAATTCAAGCCATACGCCGGCTCGGGGGTCATCATGAAAAGAGTGCTGTTCGGAAGCGTCGCGTCGATTGCCTTGGCGGTCTGCGGTCCCGCGGCCGCATCGGACGCGCCGATTCCGGCGCCCACCTATAAGGCATCGGTCGCGGTTGCGGTCTCGCCATGGGCGGGCAGCTATATCGGCCTGCAGGGCGGCTACGGCTGGGGCCGATCGAGTCATACGTTCACCGGCTTCGACAGCGGTTCCTTCGATGTCGATGGCGGCATCGGCGGCATCACTACCGGCTATAATTGGCAATCCGGTACGTTGGTTTACGGCTATGAAAGCGACACCTCCTATACGTCACTCGATGGGTCGAAGGCCTGCACGACCAACTGCTTCACCGAACTGCATTGGCTGAGCAATTATCGTCTGCGCGCCGGCCAAGTCTGGAACCAATATCTGCTCTATGTCACCGGCGGACTCGCGGTCGGCACGGTGAAGGCCGGCGATGGGGGTGCTTCCGATACCAAGACCCGGTTCGGCTGGAACGCCGGCGCCGGCATCGAGGCGGTGATCGCTCCCAAATGGACCGCGAAACTCGAATATCTCTATGTCGATCTGGGCTCGAAGAAGAACTATTCGTTACCCCCGGCGACGGACGTTTCTTTCCAGGGCCACATCGTTCGCGTCGGCGTGAACTACCAGTTCAGCATCTGGGACTGGCTGATGCAGAGGCGATGAACGGCTGAGTTCAACGCCATCCGATCAAGCCCGGTCTCGCGCCGGGCTTTTGATTTGCGGTTTCGCGGTTCATCGCGCGGCGGCAGGGCGCCCCGGCCACATTCGCCCTAGAGCATTTTCCGGCGAGGTGGGAACCGGTTCGCCGAAGAAAATGCGATAAATGCAAAGAATCCAGAGCCTGATCCGATTCATCTTGAATGGATCATGCCTTAGTCTTGGCAACGGGATCGAATATGCTCACATAATGTGCAAGTGGAAACGTTCGCTTTCACCCGGATCGGAAAAAATGGCCCCATCGTCCCTGTCCCGCCGGCGTTTTCTCGCCGCCGCCGCCGCCACCCTCGCCGCGCCCGCTTCGGCACAGGCGCAGCTGTTAGACCCCCTCGGCGATCTCCTGCGCGGCATTTTCGGCGATCCTTCCCGGCAGCCGCAATTCCCGGATCCGGCCCCGGTTCAGCCGTCCGAAGAGATCACGGAGGATGATTGGTATCTCGATTCCATTCCCGACGGGCCGTTCCAAATCCGCCGGGTCAATTACGAGCGGCTCGATGCGGTGTACCGGCGCCAGCTCGTCCTCTATTCGCATAACGAACAGGTCGGCACGCTGGTGGTCGATCCCCAAAGTCATTTTCTTTATTCCCTGCGCGAAGGCGGACAGGCGATCCGCTACGGTGTCGGCGTCGGCCGCGAGGGCTTCGGCTGGCGCGGGCGCGCGCAGGTCGGCCGCAAGGCGGAATGGCCGGACTGGATTCCACCCAAGGAAATGCTGCTGCGCCAGCCGGAGCTGCCGGAGCGCATGCCCGGCGGTCCCGACAACCCGCTCGGCGCGCGCGCGCTCTATCTCTACGAGGGCAACCGCGACACGCTCTACCGCATCCACGGCACCAGGGAGCCGTGGACCATCGGCACCAACGTATCCTCCGGCTGCGTCCGCCTGTTGAACGAGGAAATAGCCGATCTCTATCTGCGCACGCCGATCGGCACGCGCGTGGTGGTGCTCTGACCGGCTGGGTGCGGATTTGGCGCGCCGGTTAGAGCATGATCCCGAAAAAGCCTGCCCCCGGATTTGATCCGGGGGTGGGAACCGGTTTCCCGCCTTCGCGAAGCCCGCTTCGGCGGGCGAAGGAAGGTCGGAAAAGATCATACTTAAACAAAAAGCTAGAGCCCGACTCTGATTCCATCAAAACGAATAAGGCTCTAGCGCGGACGCTTCGCCAAACGAAATGAGATCAGCGCGAGCCCGACTAGCGCCAAGGTGGTGAAGCCGGCCCCGGCCAGAAAGGTCGCCGCCGGCCCGAAGCTGTCCCAGAGCGCGCCGGCGATCACGCTGGCGGCGAGCATGGCGAGACCGCCGGCGAAATTGAACACGCCGAACGCGGTTCCGCGCAAATCCTCCGGCGCCGTATCGGCCACCAGCGCGGCGAGCAGGCCTTGCGTCAGGCCCATGTGCAGACCCCAGAACACCACGCCGATGAGCACGAGCGTCACGCCGCCGGCGAAGGCAAGCACGAGGTCGGCGACGATCAGCAACACGATACCGAGGCCGATCACGCGGCCGCGCCCGAGCACGTCGGAAGCGGCGCC
>JAUSIF010000277.1 GCA_030648135.1 Xanthobacteraceae bacterium | reverse complement strand
AGCTCCTCTTTCAGTTCCCGCATCAGGGTATGCTCCGGCAGTTCGCCGGGCTCGACCTTGCCGCCGGGAAATTCCCACAAGCCTGCCATCGCCTTGCCTTCGGGCCGGCGGGTGATGAGCACCCGGGGGTCGACATCGATGAGCGCACAGGCGACGACCAGAACGAGCCTCACATGCGAACCCGATCTTGATGGTAAAAGCTGGCTGTTAACGACTTGATAGCGCGACCATTCGAATTACCGGGAATTCCCATCGACGCTCAGCTTCGATAGTCGCCGTTGATAGCGACGTAATCCTGGGTGAGATCGCAGGTGAGCACGCGGTCGAGCCCGCGGCCGAGCCTGAGATCGACCGTCACATCGATCACGTCGCGTTTCATATAGGCGGAAACCTTTTTTTCATCATACGAGGGATCGCGCGCACCCGCGGCGGCGACGCGGGTCTCACCGAAATAGATGGAAAGCCGGTCGCGCTCGGCGGGCTCGCCGGCCTTGCCGATCGCCATGACGATCCGGCCCCAGTTCGCGTCCTCGCCGGCGATGGCGGTCTTGACCAGCGGCGAGTTGGCGATCGAGAGCGCGATCCGTCGCGCCGAACGTTTCGAGACCGCGCCCTTGACCGTGATCCGCACGAGCTTGCGCGCGCCTTCGCCGTCGCGCGCGATCTGTTCGGACAGATCGGCAAGCACGGCATGGAGCGCGCGGATGAAATCCGCCAGACGCCGATCACCCGCATTGCGGATCATCGGTGCGCCACGCTCGGCGGCGGCGCCGGTCGCGAACAGAAGCAGCGTATCGGAGGTCGAGGTATCACCATCGACGGTAATTGCGTTGAAGGTATCGACGACCTCGCGCTTGAGGAGATTACGCAGGGCGGGCGCCGCGATCGGCGCATCGGTAAAGACGAAAGCGAGCATCGTTGCCATATCGGGTGCGATCATGCCGGCGCCCTTGGCGATGCCGTTGATGCGCACCTGCGCCGGTCCTAGACGGGCGGTCGCGGTCGCAAGCTTCGGAAAGGTATCGGTGGTCATGATCGCCCGCGCCGCCGCTTTCCAGTTCTCCGGCCGTGCCGCTAATGCGGCGGGACGGAGCACGCGGACGAATTTCTCGGCATCGAGCGGCTCGCCGATCACCCCGGTCGAGGCGATCAGGACTTCACCGGGCTTGCACCCGACCGCTTCGGCTGCGAGCGCGGCGGTACGCCGCACCGTTGCCTGGCCCTTTGCGCCGGTGAAAGCATTGGCATTGCCGGAATTGACCACGAGCGCTCGCGCCCGGCCTTGAGCGAGCCGTGCCCGGCACCAGTCGACCGGCGCGGATGGACATTTCGAGCGGGTGAGGACGCCGGCCACCGTGGTGCCCTTGTCGAATACGGCGAGCAGCACATCGGTGCGGCCCTCGTAGCGGATCGCGGCCGAAGCGGTGGCAAGACGAACGCCGGCGACGGTCGAAAGCTCCGGAACCGTGGCCGGCGCTAGCGGCGAGACATTCGCCATACGGAATTCATTTCTTCTGCTTGCCTGCCGCAGGAGCAGGCTGAGCCGGCGTCTCGGCCTTCGGCGTCAGACGTTCGATCTTGGCCGCCTCGCGCAATTTCACGACCAGCTCGGCCTGGGCCTTGCGCGCGACAAAAGCCTCGATCTGATCCTTGACCTGATCGTAGGTCGGCACCGGACGTTGGCGTTTGTCCTCGACCTTGATGATGTGCCAGCCGAACTGGGTCTTCACCGGATCCGAGATTTTGCCCTTATCGAGCTTGAACGCGGCCTCGGCGAACTCGGGTACCATCTGCTCCTTGCTGAAATAGCCGAGATCGCCGCCGTCGGATGCGCCGGGGTCCTTCGACACTTCCTTGGCGAGCGCAGCAAAGTCGCCTCCCGCCTTGAGCTTGCCGAGCACTTCCTTGGCCTTGTCCTCGGTCTCGACTAGAATGTGGCGGGCGTGCACTTCCTGCTCGGGCGTAAGCTTCTTGATCGACTCGTCATAGAGCTTCCGCTTTTCGGCCTCGGTAGCGGAATTCTTCGATTCTTGCTCGAGTAGCGCCTCCATCAATACCTTCTTGCGCGCATAGGCGAGCCGGTTGGCAAAGTCGGGCCCGTTGGCGAGCTTCTTCACCTCGGCGGCTTTGGCGAGGATGGTGACGTCGACGAGATAGGAGACCAGCGCGTCGCGCCGGGCTTCGGCGGTGATGGGCGGCAGGTTCGCGCCGATATCGGCTTCCGCCAGCGCGAGGTCGCTCTGGCGGATCTCGACGCCATCCACGCTGGCGAGCACGGGATCTGCTTGGTTCTGAGCCCTGGCGGAAAGCGCGCCGGTCGCCGCGAGGGTTGCGGCAAGCACGAAGGCGAGCGACGACGAGCGGATATCCATGCAAACAACCTCGGCCCACCAAGCGCCGGGACGGCGCGCGCGGAAGGTGACGCAACTGCGCCTTTGAAGCAAGACCGGATCATGTTTCGACGCTCCGAGTAAACCTGACGAGCCGAAAATCGATCATTGGAACGCGCCGCCCGGGCACGCGCGGTGGAGCATCAAGCCGGCATTGCGCGGGCACCGGCCGATTGACAAGGCCGGAGCCGGTTCATATCTCTCCGTGATCTCGTCGCAATCCGCTTAGATACAGGCTCACGTGACCCTGCGGCATATCGAAGGCGTACTGGATTTGTGCCGCATTCTCACGCTCACGTGTCGATCGGGCGCAACCCGGATGTCCCGGCAGCCCATCTCCGCGCCCCTCGCAGCTTGCGACGGGCGAGAAGGAAAGACCCCGCGATGATCAGCGTGCTCGCCCGCAAAATCTTCGGCTCTGCCAACGATCGGCGTCTGCGCGCCTATTACCCGAAGGTCGAGGCGATCAACGCGCTCGAAGCCGAACTCGAGGCGCTGTCCGACGAGGCGATCAAGGCCCGCACCGAGGAATTCCGCAAGCAAGTCGCCGCCGGCGCCACGCTCGAAGACCTGCTCGTGCCCGCCTTCGCGACCGCGCGCGAGGCGGCCAAGCGTACGCTCGGCCAGCGTCATTTCGACGTGCAGCTGATCGGCGGCATGGTGCTGCACGAAGGCGCTATCACCGAGATGAAAACCGGCGAAGGCAAGACCCTGGTAGCCACCCTCCCCGTTTATCTCAACGCGCTCGCGGGCAAAGGCGTCCACGTCGTGACCGTCAACGACTATCTCGCCCGTC